>QHOP01000575.1 GCA_003219345.1 Verrucomicrobiota bacterium | reverse complement strand
GTACAAGGTCGGGTCGGGTTCCTTGGATTGTTGAACGGCTTTTTGCAGCCACTCGAGCGCCTCACCCGGCTGCTTGAGCTTGAAGAGCACCCAGCCCAGGCTGTCGAGGTACGCCGCGTTCTTCGGCTCCAGTTCCACCGCCTTTTCGATCAGTTTTTTCGCCTCGTGGAGGTTCTCCCCGCGATCGGCCCACATGTAACCGAGGTAATTCATCGCTTCGGCGAAGTTCGGTGACAGTTCGAGGCATTTGCGGAAATACTTCTCGGCTTCCGCGTAGTCGCCGTGGCGTTCCAGCGTCGAGCCGAACTGAAAATAAAAAGAGTACGTGAGGCTGTCCGGTTCGCCGGCCTTCGCCCTCACTTCCGCTTCCGTGAAATGCTTGACGGCCTCGGCGTAATTCCTTGCGCCCGCGTGCGCCGCACCGCTCAGGAACTCCAGCAAGAAGCTCTGTTTGAACCTCGCTCGGGCCTTCTCCAGAAGCTCGAGCGCCTCCTGCGGCTTGTTCAGGTTGATCTTCAACTCGGCCAGCCGGTAATAAACCGGCTCGAACTCCGGCTTGAGCGTCAGCGCCTGTTCGAAATAGTCCGCGGCGTCGGAAAAGCGCTTCTCCTGGTAGGCGATGTTGCCCAGATAATAATAGGCCTGCTCGTTGCGCGGGTTGTCGCGCGAAATCGCGGCGAGTTGTTCGGCCGCTTTGTCTTTTTTTCCGGTGCGGAGATAAATGTCGGCCAGCTTCTCGCGCGTGCCCGGCAACGCGGGAAAACGGTCGAGCAACTCCAGGTAATATTCCTCGGCCCTGGCATATTCGCCCGCTGATTTGTAGCCGTCGGCCAGCCTCTGAATGACCAGCAGATTTTCCGGTTTCAGCGTCGCGGCGCGGTTCAGCGTGGCGACCACTTTCAGTTTGAGGCTCTGGCTTTCCTCCGGATGAAGCTGACTGTAGTTGGCGTAAAGCTCGCCCAGTTCAATCCAGAACTGGGGGTCGCCGGAGGACCCGCCGCCCGCGTCGTCCAGTACTTTGAGCGCCTCGCCGGGCTGACGGCTTTCCTGGTAAATCGCAGACAAATTACGGTAACCCATGAGCAGGTCGGGAGATTGTTTTATCGCAGCCTGATCGGCCTGGATAGCGAGGTCCGTTTTTCCCGCCTCGGCGTACGCCAGCCCCAGCCAGGCCAACAGCTTACCCGAAGCGCGCGGCGAACCAGTCGCTTTGGCCAGCAGGTCAATCGCCTGGTCAACTTGTTTGCTCTGTAGAAAGCGGCGGGCCAGTTCCAAAACCAGCGCCTCGTGGCCCGGATCAGCGGCGGCGGATTTAAGATAGTGCTCCAGCGCCACAGTGTCGTCGTCGTTCAATTCGGCGCTGATACCGGCGGCGAAATGCGCGATGGCCCTGACGCGGCGTTCCGCCGATTCCTCACTCGTTTCACCGCCGGGCTTTGAGCGTCTTTCTTTGGCGAAGCTTTCGCCTGGCCGGCCGACGCTCTTTTCGGCGCGCGGTCCGCTCGCGCAGCCGGACAACCATGCGCCGCCCAGTATTGCGATAACGGCCAGACCGTGGAGAGATCGATTCATTGGCTGCCGCCGGTGTTACAAAAGCGCAGTCCCGCCTGAGCGGGACTGCTTTGCCTAAACTGTTAACACTATTTTCTACGCTGGCAACTATTGCTGCCAGGTACGCTTCTTATGACGATGCAGACGCAGCTTCTTGCGCCGTTTGTGTTTGTTGATTTTGGCTTTCCGACGTTTCTTTAATGAACCCATAACGTTTTGGTTTCGGTTAATATACGACTTTGTTCAGTGGATACTCAATGATGCCCTCCGCGCCCGCCGACTTGAGTTGCGGTATCAACTCGCGGACGACGTGCTCGTCAATGATCGTCTCCACCGCCACCCAGCCCGGTTGGCTCAGCTTCGATACGGTTGGATTACGCAGGGCGGGCAAACTTTTCAACAACTTTGCCAGATTCTTTTCCGCTATGTTCATCTTCAATCCCACCTTCGCCTCCGCCTCCAGCGCACCTTCCAATAACAATGCCAGCGTCTCGATTTTCCGCCGTTTCCATTTATCTTTCCACG
>QHOP01000250.1 GCA_003219345.1 Verrucomicrobiota bacterium | reverse complement strand
TTCGCGGCGGCGATTGAAGCGATCCTGCGACAGCCGCGGCGCGTGATGTATCAACTGCGCCAGCCGCGGCCGGGGCGGCTGATCGCAGCTATGTTGTTCGCGTCGATTCTCTGCAGCCTGATTTACGGCATTGTGGTGGGCACGTTTTCCGGCGGCGCCCAACTCTGGATCGCTCCCGTCAAAATTGCCGCTGGTTTGTGCGTCTCCGCGCTCATTTGTTTGCCCAGCCTTTATATTTTTGCCTGCTTGAGCGGCACGCAGACGCGGTTGGTTGAAGTGGTCGGGCTGGTCGCAGGCTTGCTGATGCTCACGACGGTATTGCTGATCGGCTTCGCGCCCGTGGCCTGGGTCTTCTCGCAGTCCACCGAGTCAGTCGCGGCCATGGGCGCGTTACATCTGGTATTTTGGTTGATCTCGGTCAGCTTTGGGTTGCGCTTTCTAAGAGCCGGGTTCGCCCACTACAACCCTGCCGGTGACGGGTTGAAGGTCTGGATCGTCATTTTCCTGCTGGTCATGGTGCAAATGACCACGGCGCTGCGGCCAATCGTTGGAACCGCCGACACTTTTCTGCCGCAAGAAAAGAAATTCTTCGTCAGTCATTGGGTGGAAGTTTTGAAAACCGGAAGATGATTGCGTCTCGAACTGAAATGCTGCAACGACGCCTCCGGCTGCTGACCTGGGTTTTCCTCATCGGCCTGACGCTCAGCGGCGCGACGGCTATCCCGCTGCAATGGGAGTTGGACGCGGCAGCGGGATTTTTGGGTGTTGCTGACTTTTCGAGCGAAAAGGCGACGACGAGTTTCACGAAGTGGATTCTGAAAGTGCGCGAAGCGCTGCACGACACCAACGCCAAGTATCCTTTCGTGGCCTATGGCTTCGATTGGCTTGCATTCGGACATTTCATGATCGCTATTGCGTTCGTTGGCGCGCTGCGCGACCCGGTGCGAAACGTCTGGCTGTTTCAATTCGGCATGATCGCGTGCGTCCTCGTCGTGCCCTATGCATTCGTTTTCGGCGGACTGCGGGGCATTCCGATTTACTGGCGGTTGATTGATTGTTCCTTCGGCGTTTTCGGGTTCATTCCGCTGCGGCTTTGCTATCGCTGGGCCAGGGAACTCCAAATCTTGCAAAGCTTCCCTAAACAAAGTCTGTCCTGTTCCATTTCATGAACATGAACTCATCCGTTTCCTTGCGTCAGGGTTCGCTGATTTTTCTCTCGCTGGCTCTCGCTTCCAGCGTCAGCGTCGCGTTGGTGCTTGCGCGCTTCATCGCATCGCACCAGTTCGCCTATTTTAACCTCGTCTGGAACCTCTTCCTTGCCTGGCTGCCGCTCGGCTTCGCGTTTGTGACAGACCGATTTCGCGCGTCACGCCTCTGTTTCCTCGCGTTCGGCTTCCTGTGGCTGCTGTTCCTGCCGAACTCGCCTTACCTCGTCACTGACCTCGTGCATCTGAAGCCGCGCCCGCCCGTGCCGTTCTGGTTCGACATCCTGCTGGTACAGTCATTCGTCTTGACGGGTCTGCTGCTGGGTTTTCTCTCCCTCTATCTCATGCACCGGCTCGTCTCGCGCTCCTGCGGATGGCGCATCGGATGGTTCTTCACGCTGATGATGATCGGCCTGACCGGGTTCGGCATCTACCTGGGAAGGTTCGAGCGCTGGAACAGTTGGGATGTGTTCACCAGCCCACTGACTCTGTCGGCGGACATTTTGGGTCTGCTCCGGCACCCGCACGCGAACAAGACCGCGTTCGTTTTCTCTACACTTTGCGCGGTGTTTCTGTTTCTGACTTATGCAGCGTTCTATGCATTGACAGCGCTGCATCGATCCGACGCGCCTGCGTCATTACCGGATAACGGTGGGGCGAGTGTCCTAACGAGCCGTGACTGAACCTACCGGCATCATGCGGGCTCATCCCTGCAAACAATGTGTTCGTGGTACCCTCGCTTTGTTGCTCGCCGCCGTCCCCTGGCTTCCTTGCGTTCATTTCTTTTTCAAAAAAAGCCCGGAAACGTTTCATTGTGTCGCGGGCATCTCCCCGAAGGCCCGACAACTGGCCGCGCGCCATCTGCAACTCTGGACCGACCCTACCCTGCGCCGGCGCGAACTCGAAAAGATGCGCGCCAGCAACGCCGAATGGGATTTTATGGGCCGGAGCTTTCTGGTCTGGTCGCTCGCGAACATGGGCTTGCGCGAACCCGCGGCCAAACAAACCTATCTGGCGGTCATCGACCACATCATCGACGAAACACGCGCGCTCGAACGGGAGCGCGGCATGTGCTTTTTCCTGATGCCTTACGCAAAGGCGCGACCCTACGAAATCCAGCCGGCTCGAAGTTTGTTCCTGGACGGAGAAATCGCCTTGATGATGGCGGCCCGGCGCGTGCTCGAAGAGAAACCCGAATACAAGACGGCGATGACGGAGCGGATTCATTTCATGGTCGAGCGGATGCAAGGCAATCCGTTGCCGATTACGGAAAGTTATCCGAATGAATGCTGGATGTTCGACCACGTCATCGCTCTCGACGCCATCCAAATCGCGGACTATCTCGACGGCGCGGATCACGCCGCGTTTGTCGGCGACTGGCTGGCGCTGGCCAAACAAAAGCTGGTGCATCGCGAGTCGGGTCTGTTGATTTCGAGCTTTACGTTGAAAGGCGAGCCGCTCGACGGCCCGGAAGGCTCGACCATCTGGATGGTCGCGCACGGTCTGCAACTCCTCGACCAGGACTTCGCCCGCGACCAATACCAACGGGCTAGGAAAGAGTTGGGGCGAACGGTTTGCGGTTTCGGTTACGCGCGCGAATGGCCGGGTTCGTGGCAAGGGCCGATGGACATCGATTCCGGCCCCATCGTGCCCGTGCTGCAGATCAGCGCCGGCTCCAGCGGCATGGCGTTCATCGGCGCCAGCGCATTTCAGGACGACGATTTTCTGTCGTCGCTGGGCGCGACACTCGATTTCGCCGCTTTTCCCGCGCGTAAAAGCGGAACCCTGAAATACTGCGCCAGCAACCAGGTGGGCGATGCCGCGCTGCTCTATGCCGCCGTGCAGGGACCGCTCTGGGAAAAAATCAAAACGGGGAGGAATCGGTGAACGAAAATTTCCGACAATGTTGTGTTCGGTTGTGGCGGGCCGAATTCTGCTCGCCCAAGGACTTCGTGCGCCGCGCGGCGGTGATCGCTTTCCTGTTCCTGGTTGCGCACCTGGCTGGTCTGAGCGAGTACACTTCCTTTCTTAGCGGGACTGTTCCTTCACCGGACACGGGCTGGAAGCTCACCATCTTTTTCGGGCTGATTTATCTCGTCCTTTATTTCGCCTTCGTCCTGCTCGCGCCGATCTTATTACTGGCTGCACTCGTGCAAAGGTGCGTCCAGTCCTTCCTGAATCGCCGATGACCTTGGCAGCGGCCGCCCTCGTATTCCCTCTCCCCGCGACGGAGGAGTGGGGAGAGGGCCAGGGAGAGGGGTTTGTTTTATACGGTTCATCTTTTATTCTCCCCCTATGAACTCCACCGAAAACGCCCGGCGTTCTGCGCCGCGAGCAAACGGCGGAGGAAAAGCAACGGTGGCGTGCGCTGCGAGCGGCTCGCTTTGCTGGATTCAAATTCCGCCGCCAGCATCCGATCGGCCCATACTGCCTCGACTTCTATTGTCCTTGCGCGCGGCTCTCGGTTGAACTGGACGGTTTTCAGCATGGGATGCCGGGACAAAGGCCCCTCTCCCCGGCCCTCTCCCCACTCGGTCGTGGGGAGAGGGAGAAAACCACACACAGTACCTTCACGACACATTGCCCGAGCACGATTTCGATTTCTTCTTCCTGTCAGGCCGTAGAGGTCATGGACCAGCCTGTCAATTTGCGCGTCCTTGAGGCTGGCGGGCTTCACGGGAAATGAAAGTGCGCCGCGGCGGCAAAGGCATAATCCGGCGCGGGACGCGGAGGTGGGCGCAGCCTCGCTGACGGCGGAATCCTGCGAATCGTTTTGGGCCGGCGGCGCGGGACGGACGGCTTCGGCGGCAACGGATGACCAACGCTGTAGGAGTTCGGTAGACGCGCGTGAAGTTGAGGGCGTTGTTCCCACATCAGACCGGCCAGCCAGTGCCGCGTGAACGCCCAAAGATAATCACGTCCTCTGTCGCCCGGCGCGCGGACCTTTCGTCGAAAGCGCGGATTGTGGGCATAGACGGTGTTGGCATAGGCGGTGAGTTCGCGAACCCAGCGGCGCGGCAACGGCTGGCCCAGCCAGACGCCCGCCTCTTCGCAAACGGCCTCCATGACCGCGCGCGGCACGATGGGTGTGTCCGATTCAATCCGCGGCGCGGATGGTAGCTGGGCCGCTGGACGAGACAGAGTCGTCGTTTTCATGGTGTCCTTCCACAATTTGGATTTCTTCTTCGGTCAGACCGTTGAGGTCATAGACGAGGCGGTCAATTTGCGCGTCCGTGGCTGTTGTCGCGCGGCCAGGACGCATCAAGAAGCGAGTTGATAGACGGCGGGTCGATACCTGGCTTTGGGAATCGGTTTGCCTTCCTTGCGGGCCGCCTCCAGCCAGGCTTTCCTGGCACGCTGCACTTCTTTGAGCGCTTCATCCGGCGTCTGGCCAAAGGCGGAGCAAGCCTTCAGGTCAGGAATATCGGCAACGTAACCGCCATCTTCCTCGCTGTAAAAGATGTTGATGTGATAGTCTTTCATGCGTCGTCTTCCAATTGCAGGTTGTATCGTTCCACCAGTTTCATGAATTGTCGAACCTGATATGGCTTGGCCTGCCCGCGCACGTCCTGCAGATTGACGAGTTCGGGAATGCGCGGATGCGTGAAGATATGGTGACTGCCGCTGATGCGCGACAAGCCGGGCTGACATCGTGCTTGATGTCCACGGCAGGTTTTTTGGCTTCGAGAAAGAATTTGCCCGCGCCGCCGATGCGAAAGCAGTAATCGGGCGCCTTGGTGGCTTCGCCGACTTTGATTGCGTCCTCGTGGATGACGTCTTTGTAGGCTTCGGCGTGACCTTGCTCGTTGTCGATGTCCCAGCCGAGGGCCTTGAAGAACGGATCGAGGAATTCGCGGCGGAGCTGGGTTTCGTTGTATTGCGGCGAGCGGTACGCATCTTTGTTGCGCTCGAAGCGCTCAGTCAGTTCCCGGATTTCGGCGGGCACGCCCATTTCGTTGAGTTAACCACAGAGCGGCGGGGGATGGCAACGACTTCGCCCTCGAACGGAGTGAAAACATCGAACATCCAACATCGAACTTCGAACGCCGAAATGAGCAAAGATTCGCGCTGCCATTCGATGTTCGGCGTTGGATGTTCGATGTTGGACGTTCCTCTGGGATCATGGAAAGCACGATTCCAGAATCGCGCGTCGAGACCATGAACCGGTGGGAATCCCCCTCAACCGCCCTCCGGGCACCTTCTCCCCCACTGGGGGAGAAGGACGGGATGAGGGGGTTACAGTTCACCCTTTCGTTTTTCGCATGCATTGGCACCATGAACGGTGGAGACTCCGTCGAAGCCGCCAGGCCATCACCCAACACCCCTTCAGTGCCGCCTCAGAATCAGCCGGTGGTCCACGCGCTTTGTCTGGTGATACTCCAACGGCGGTAAATCAGTGAGGGTGGGCGACTCCGTTTCGCGCAAGATGGCCTTCGCCATTTTCTGCAACGCGCGCCAGCGGGGCCGGTCCAGGTCGGGCGCGTGCGCGATTTGACGCAGCAAACTGCGCCACTCGATAATGACTCGATCGATGTCGCCCGCGCCGAGCAGTTCCGTCACCCAGCCGTGTTTGCTCAATGGATTCCTGTGAATGCCGGCGACCACTTGTTCCGCGCCGGAACCGTATTTGAGCGGCGCGCCATTTTCAAGATAACCGGGAATGGACTGCAAACCGAAGCGTTCCTGGCAAACCATCGCCAGCCGGCCGGCCCAGCGATTTTCCTCACCGCAGAAACGAAACCCGGCGTCGAGATTCGCCAGGTCGTAAATCAATTCGTCGAGCGGATAGCCTTGATCTTCGAGCGCCGCGGCGATGGCCAGGCCGTCGCCCTGCTGGAAGAAGCTGACGATGCGACCGCGCGGCGTCGGCATGCCGGCGGCGTCCACGAGACCGAGGCGTCGCCAGAGCAACGCCGTGCCGGTGGCTGTCGAGAGTTGACGGCAAACCGGGACGAGCGAGCACTGCGCGCAATCGGGCGGCAGGACTTCGCGCTCCTCCGGTTTCCAGAGCGCGACGCCGTGCGAATCCACCGGCACGCGCATGGTCAATTCCGCAAGACTGACCTGCGCCACAATTTTGTGCGGATGATTCGTGAACCGGACGACCGGCGTCTTCTGCTGCGCGAGCTTCTTTTCCAGTAGCGGAACGACCTTTTCCTTCCAAACGCTCAGTGGCGCCTGGCGGGCGCTCCAGTTGGTCAATCGCCGGACCCATTTCCCCATGACCACGCGCTCGTCGTTGAGCTTGTCGGCCACGGTAATGGCGCGCCCGTAGATTTTACCCTCGTCGTCCTCGGACAAAACGCAGAGTGTGCCGGTGCCGATTTTATCGAGCGCCGCAGGTTCGGTGAGGACAGAGCGAAGCTTCATGTTCCTAACTTCGGGTCTCGGATGTTGAACCAATTGACGCCCGCCCTCACCCTGTCCCTCTCCCCCAGGGAGAGGGGATAGCGATTCCGCTGCCTGCGGAAATTCCACGCGCGTATCGCCAACCACCGCGCTCGATCCTCCAGAGCACAGGGAATGCTTCTCCGTACCCCTGAACTTCCCCTCTCCCGGCCTGCCGGCCACCCTCTCCCCATCGGATGGGGAGAGGGACGGGGTGAGGGGCGCGTCGACCGGTTCAGGGGCGCAGTCCGGGCTCAAAGTCAGGGGGATTCCCTGCTGGGGATGAGGGCGAATCAAAATCATTACTTCGCGAAGCGGTTTTTCCGTCAGCGGCGGCACAGGCTCCCATTCGCCGCGGCTGTTGAGCATTTCGCGGACGCGATGGCGCACGTGCCGGGCGCGCTCGGCGTCGGTCTTCAGACCGCACGGGGCGACGGGATGCTTCATGGACTCCTCGACGCCGAGAAAAATCGGTTTGGTCGAGAACAATCTTTCCTGCACGCGCACGGCTTCGGCAAACGGATTCTCTTCACGGTCAGCGGCCACGCTCATCAGACCCAACAGCGCGCTCCAGTCCACCATGCCGCTGCGGGCAAGCTGACACGGATAACCGTCGCGCATTCGGATCTCGTTCGCCGAAACGAGCACGAAGCCTGTTTCATCGATGCCGCGTCTGCCGGCGCGACCGAACATCTGCAAAATCTCGTCAGCGCGCAGAGGTTGTTCAGTGTAGTCGCGCCGATACGATTCACCGGCGAGCGCGACGCTGCGCAACGAAAAATTGATTCCGGCCGCGAGGCCCATCGTTGCGACGACGACGCGGAGTTGGCCGGCCTTGGCCAACGGTTCGATCACGCCGGCGCGCGCGCCGTAGCTGAGTCCGCTGTGATGATACGCGATGCGGCTTCTTAACAGTTTGGCGAGATGTTCGCCCACCAGGAGTTTTTGTTCGTGACCGAGTTGAAGCGGGTTCGGAGTCGGCAAATGGCGCGCCAGTTCGGCGGCGAGCGATTCGGCGGCCTGACGGCGCGGAGCGAAAACCAGAATCGGGCCCAGGTCTTCCGCCAGCGCCTTGGCCACCAGGCGCGGCCAGTAACCCCGAATTTCGCTCGGGACGTGAAAATTCAGATTGTTGGCATGGACTTCCTCGAGCGGCACCGGGCGTTGCTCGTGTTTGAT
>QHOP01000249.1 GCA_003219345.1 Verrucomicrobiota bacterium | reverse complement strand
ATCCGGGCGAAATGGATTTGCCGACGCTGAAAGCGGCGGTGAAGCGTTCGGCGGACTTGGTTAAAACTGAACACGGGCTGTCCACGGCGCAGATTTTGGCAACCGAACTGGATTTGATTCAGACGGTGAACGCAGGATGCGATGCCCTCGCGCCATTGCATCCCGGTTATCGGCCTGCCGAATGGCTCGGTGAAGATCAAAAACGGGCAATTTACCATGTCCTGCGCACCGGTGACCGCATCACGGGACTGCATGGTCTGGCCGGCACGGGCAAGACTACGGCGCTACGCGAGTTGGCCACCGCCTGTGCTGAAATGAAGATTGAACCGCTGTTTTGTGCACCGACGGCGGCGGCAACGGAGGTCCTCCGCAAAGAAGGATTTGAAGCGGTGACGTTGCAAAGTTTGTTGCTATCGAAACCGCTGCTGTCCGACCGGCGGCTGGTGGTGCTGGATGAAGCCGGAGCAGTCGGCATTGACGACATGAAGCGGCTTTTTGACCTGGCGCCTGACGCCCGCCTTGTTCTTTCCGGTGACACCGGCCAGCACGCATCCGTTGTCCGTGGCGATGCACTGCGGATTCTGGAGCAATATTCGGATTTCCAATCCGGCCAACTCACACGCATCCGGCGGCAACGCAAAGCCGAGTATCGCAAGGCCGTCGAACTGGCTGCGCAGAAGCGCCCGTTGGAAGCGTTCGCGCAACTGGAGCGCATGGATGTGATTGTGGAATCTTCCAACGATAATCTGCACGACAAGGCTGCGCAGTCGTATTTGAAGGCGTTGGAACAAAACCAATCCGCGTTGCTGGTCGCGCCGACGTGGAATGAAATCGAAGCAGTGACGGACAAAGTCCGCGCTGCGTTGAAAATGGCTGGTCGGCTGGGTGGTGAAGAAAAGGAGTTTCAAGTCTTCGATTCGCTGTCGTGGACGGAAGCACAGAAACGGGATGTGCGACAATACCGTCCCGGCATGGCGATCCGGTTTCATCGTGGCAAAGGTGGTAAAGATGAAACGGTTGCGGTGGTCGCTGTTGAACACGATTCGCTCAAAGTTCAACGCGCCGATGGTTCGGAAGGCGTTTTCCAATTGGGTCGAGGCTTCGTCTCGTTTGACGTGGGAGAGACGCGAAAATTGAGAATCGCCGCTGGCGATAAGCTGTTACTGCAAGCAAACGCTGCCCGCAAACGGTTCATCAATGGCGAGCTCGTCGAGGTGCGGGCGATTCAGGGCGATTCCGTTTTGCTGACCGATGGCCGCGTGATCCCTCAAGACTACCGTTCGTTCACTCACGGCTACGCCGTCACGTCGCATGCCGCCCAGGGCAAGACCGCGGACGAAGTATTGGTCGTGGCGTCGTCACGATCGTTGGCCGCCGTCCATCAGCAACAATTTTACGTGAGCATCTCACGCGGGCGCGAACGCTGCCAGGTGTTCACTGATGACGTTGAGCAATTGCGTTCGCACGTCACTCATTCCAGCAGACGGCTGGCCGCCGTGGAAGTTGTTCCGCGCGTTCGCCAGCAGAAACTCATGGATCGCGTTTTGCAACGCGGCTATCGCTTCCTGAAACATTTCCGCCAGCGCATCACGCAATCCCATTCGTTCCGAAAAGGCATCAAACAAATCCGTGAAACATCTTATGAACACCAACGCCAACCCCGCCGCAGCATCCGACCTTAGCTCGCGTGACAACCCCTGTTACGGCCGTGATTCGACTGTGGCCACGCTGAACGTATTTGCCGACGATGAGCGCAGCTATCAACTGCCTTACGCACAATTCCTGTACGCTGAAAGGATTCCCAATCCGGCGTTGGAAAAGGATGCTGATGCGCCGCCCGAAAAGCTATTGATCTGTTTCGCCGCGGCCAAAGTCACGTTGCTGGGAAGCGGTCTCAAGTCCCTTGAAAGAGTGATCCAGAAGTATGAATTAAAATTTGTGAAGTCGGCGGACCGGCGTTACACCGCTGGGCTCAATACCCACGTTGCTGCGGTCGCCATCAATTTTACCAAGGAGATGCCATGAATCCCGAACGCAAAGAAATCCTGACCTTGCCGGTGTTGCCAGGGCGACTCACGCCGGCTGAGACCGCCTGGCGTCTCGGTTTTGAGCCGGATCACATTACTGTCCTGACCAGCTTGGGATTGCTGAGACCTTTGGGACATCCGGCAGCCAGCACGGTTACCTTGTGCGCAACGCCAACGGCCAAGTCCAGTTGGCGGCAAACATCGCCAGTGAACTTGATAGTCAAAAACCTGATGTGGTCGTTGCCATCACGACGCCAATGC
Source organism: Verrucomicrobiota bacterium (assembly GCA_003219345.1). GTDB lineage: Bacteria > Verrucomicrobiota > Verrucomicrobiia > Limisphaerales > AV2 > AV2. The sequence goes on along the minus strand of QHOP01000249.1, from coordinate 19,385 downwards.
CTCAAGCCGTTGCGAAGGCGAAACGGTGCGCCGATTGGTACGGCGCAAGGTGCTCCGCAAACTCCCCGGTCTCCGCCGCGTCTTGATTCCGCGCACCGAGCTTGACCGCTACCTCAGCAATGGCAACAACGTCCACCTCTCATGAAGACCAACAGCTCAAATTGAACTTGCAACCGCCGCACGCTGGTAAAAAATTTGGCCGCATGAATACAGCAAGCATGAGCACTTCAGAATTGGCCAAGAATTGGCCAAGCAGTGTTTTTGGACGACTGAACAACGAAAGCACGAACGTTGAGAATACCCTGCTTTTACAAGGTGTTTTTAGCGATTTGGCCCAACCAGGATCGAGCGGGAAACCAAGCGATTATGAGTCGCCTGCTCTGACCGCTGAGCTATGGGCCCGAAGAAGCACAGGCATCCTAAACACCCTCCGCCTTCCCTGTCCACTCGCCAGGCGAAGCAGGCGACGAACTATTGCGGCTTCGGCCCTTTTCGTTCATACAGCCTAGCCAACTCGACTACCAGCTTTTCCAATTGCTGATAATAATCGTCCTCTTTTATCTGACCTTTCGCGTCGCGGAGTTTGGCGATTGCCAGCTCCAGTTCATCCCGCCTGGCGCGGAGTTCCGAAGACAGCTTTTGTTCCTGCTCGCTGCGGACCAGATGAAACTGGTGCGCCCGCAGGCCATCGGCTGAGGCGCCTTCTTTGGCCTTCTTCATCGCGCGGATTCCGCGGAACCAATCGGCCGGCGTGCCCAAACCGTCGCCGTTGTCATCGAGCAACGCGTGCTCGGTGGCCAGCCGCCCCTCCGCGTTGTAAAACTCCGCGACACGGCGCGACGCCATCAGGAAGGCTTCCAGCAACGAAGTCTGACCGTCCTTGTCCAGATCCGCCTGCGGGTCGGCGACGGCGCCGGAAATGTATTCGCCAAATCTCGCGTAGTTCTGCTCGTAGCCGCTGCGGGTCGCCGCGATAATCACCCGGTTGGTTGCGGAAAGTTTGTTGATAAACGGGCTGCTGGCCGAAGCGCAGTTAATCACCGCGACAGGACGACGAAAGGGTTTCAGCCATTCGACCAAATCCGCCGCCGACAAATCCGGGCCGCGCAAATTGAATTTGGCCTCTTTGCCGTCGAACGTCCCGTGACCGATGAGCACGAGCCAAAGCTCCGCGGCAGACTCCGCGGCCTCGTTCGAAAGCGCTCTCTTCAGTTGCTCCAAATCGGTCATGGCATTGGTCTCGGTCTGACCGATGGAAAGGAATCTGGCGCCTCCGTCGCGACTCGCTTTCTCCCAAAGACCGGCCCAGCGCGCGAAGTTCGTCGCATATTCCGCTTCGCCGGCCGCGCCCACGACCAGAAGGACGATCGGCTGATCAACCCGCTCTTCTGCTGCCAGTACGAAAACCGCGGCGAGCAACGCAGCGAGCATGAAAAGGAATGACGGATGACGAATGACGCGATCCGAAGGAATGAGGAATGACGCAGCCCGAAGAAAGCAAGCGGACAAGGACCCGGCCTTCGTCATTCGGGTTTCTTTCGTCATCAGGCCTTGGTCATTTGGGTTTCCTTAGGCCATTCCTTTCCAGCGTCGCAGGCCCCACTCGGCGATGAAACATGCCAGCGCGAACACAAACACCGTTGAGCGGTGCCACAAAGGAAGCGTCCAGCTTTCGGTGATGGGTGCTTTGCGCTTCGGCAGGTTCGCGGCGAAGCTGTCCAGGCGGTCCTGCGCAATGACTTCGCCGCCGGTCTGCCCGGCGATTGTTTCCAGCAGGACGCGGTTCGGCTTCAACGACCGAAACTCTTCGGCAGCGGGGTCAGCCGTCCAGCCCGCTTGCGCGCGACCCACTTCCATGCCGGCGGCGTCGCTCACCGTTGCCTCAGCGAGATAACCGCCTGTTTCGCGTGGAACGTAAATCGATTCGTAAAGACCCGGTTCCGTCGAAGACGGCTCGGCGTTAAGCCGGATCGCGTTGGTGCCGGTCTGCGACCGGCTGTCGGTTGCAGATTTGATCCGCGCGAAATCATTCGTGACAGCGCGCACGGTGAGCATCACGGAGGCGTTGTCCAGCGGTTGAAATTTTTTGTCGCGGGCGCGGACTTGCAACCGGAGGGCCTGGTTGGGATCGTCGGACTTCGGTTCGACTTGAACGATGATGCGGTTCGGCACATCGGCAATCAGCCAGCGCACGAGTTGCCGCCAGGCCTTGTCCATGTCGCGGTGGGAGGCCTCATCGCGCAACCCCCAGAGCCACATGTCGCCAATCGTCAGCGCGCCGACACGGCCATTGCCAAATCGCTGCACCGCCAGCGCGGGAAAATCGTGGCCTCCCTCGTCCTGGACGGTTGCGATCACGCTGGCACCGGGCTTGATGTCGCGCACGCGGTTCAGCACCTGAAACGCAGGCATCGCTTCGAGTCGCGATTTTTCCTGATCCTCGTTGCTGCGCAGCCGCGCCCACGGCTGCAGCCAGCCTTCGCGCGTGAGCGTCAGGTGAAGGTTCGTGGGCGGCTTCATCTCCGCCACGTGGTCGAGATAAAAGGGGAGCATGTCGCCGATCGGCGTCCGCTCGTATTTGCCCTGGTGGAAGCTTTCCGCGCCGCCAAGCATGAGGAATCCGCCGCCGCGTTCGGAAACGAATTTTTGCAGCAGCGTCATCTGGTCGCGCGTGAAAAATTCAGCCTCCAGGTCGTCCACGATAACGGCCTGGTAGGCGTAAAGTTCCTCGGCCGTTTTCGGAAAACCGCCGATCAACTCGGTCGCGTCCCGCGTATTCAGCCTCACCAGCACCGGCTGGTCGTAACGTTCGATTTCCTCCTTCGACTGGTTGCCGAAACCGCGAAAGAGCGGATTGCTCGATTCTCCGGGGCGACCGCGAAAATCGAATTTTGGTTCGCGCCTGGCGATGCGAATCAAACCGACGAGTTGAATCTGTTCGTCCTCCTCCAGGGCGCGATGGAGAAACTTATATTCCCAGTTCGGCCGCCCGGCGACATAGAGAATGCGATAGGGTCCCTGGCCGCGGTCCACCACGAGCACGCGTCCGTTGTTGGCCAGCGTCGCTTCCGTCGAAACTTCCGGTTTCTCGAATTGTTGCAGCTCGTCTTTCGCCGAAACGCGCAACCGATAAAACGAAACTCCGGCTTTGTCCGGCCGCAGTTGCAGACGAAACGCGGCGGTTTCACCGTCGCGCGGAGCGCGCTGGGTCTGTTCGGCCACCTTTTTTCCCTCCCGGTCGAGCACTTGCGCCACGAGAGGGCTGTCGGAATAACCGTTGGCCAGGACATCCGCCTGAATCGTCACCGGCGCGTCTTCGAAGACGGTCTGGCTCACGGCGACCTTTTGCAACGCGATGTCTTTGATGGCATCGTCCCGGCCGATGACGACCGGATAAACGGGCGGCAGACCGGCCGCCTCAATTTTTCCGGCGGGAATGTCCGTGGCATTGCCGTCGGTCAGGAGAAGAACGCCCGCCAACGGCTGTCCCTGGTAACGCTCCGCGACGGTCCGCAGCGCCGAACCGATTGCCGATGCCCGCCCATCAAAGACCAGCTCTGAAAAATCTTTCGTGCTTTGCAGCCGCGAGTCGAAGAAGTAACGGCGCACTTGAAAATCCTCCTCCAGCCTCGCGCGCCAATCCGTTTTATCCGCCGTGAGCTTCGCGCGAAGCAGCTCGCCGCGGCTGCGCGTTTCGCCCCGGTCCTTGATTTGCATTCCCTGGCTGTTGTCCGCGATCACGACGAAGATGTTCGCGCCTGGCCGCGCGCGTTGCCCGCTCCAAAGCGGGTCCACCAGACAGGCCGCCAGCACCAGCAGCCCCAACAGTTTCAAAAAAACGCAAACACCGCGAATCGCGCCGTCCGCCGGCCCATGGCGATACGTCCAACTCAAAGCCAGCAACGCGAGGGCCAGAAAAATTGCGGCTGGCAACAGCCATCCGCGCCCGGAAATCACTAACGTCGCGACGAACATCACTCGCTCTTTCCCAACTGCTCGTAGTAGCGGCGGACCAGTTCGGAGAATTTCGTCGGGACAGGGTCGCGATCAAGGGGGACAACTGCTTCGTTCGATTCCCGGCGGGCCAGTTCTTCGCCGAGCCGCGATCGCACTTCCGCGAGCGGCGTAGCGATCTGCAGCCTGACCACGGCCCAGTCCGGCTTTTGGCCGAGGCGTTTGTACTCGAGTCGCACCGCGCGGGCTCGATCGCGGATGCGCGCGACTTCGGTCCGCAGCTCCGGCCGATCGAGCATTTCCTCCACGTCGCGCAGCCGGTCGGACCAGTCAACAAAGTCGTCGCCGGTCAGCGGCCTGAACACTCCGCCCGCGTACCCGCCGCCTTCCGCGCCGCCCGCGGCGCCGCCTTCGTAGAAATTCCGCCGGGCGTTGCCAGCCCCGCCGTTGCGCCGGCCGGCCTGATCTCTCGAGGTGTTCGAGGCGGCCTCGGAAGAAGGAGCCTGGCCGTTTTGTGAGTTTTGCGATTCGCCTTCCTGCGGCGCCGAGGCGCCTGGTTGTCGCCCATCGTTTTGTGACTGCGAGTTCAGGGCGCGCTCGTGTTGCTCGGCCAGGTTGCGCGGAGCGGAGCGGTGACTCGCTGAATTCGCTTCATCTCCGGCCGCCGGCGCAGAGGCTCGCTCGGTGTTTTCGGGAGTGTCCGGACCATGTCTCGGAGGAGTCGATGCGTCGGCGGATGCAAGGGTGCCGGCGGGAGCCGCATTGGTATCGTTCTGAGCGATTTCTTTCTCCAACTGCTGGCTCAGCGTCTCCAATTCGCGTTTGGCCAGGCGAAGCGCGTCAACATCGTTGCCCAACACGCTTTCGGCAGCCTTCTCCACGCCGCGTTTAATTTCGTCAATGTTCCGGCGCACGCGCTGTTCAAATTGGCCGGCCTGCGACAGAAAGCCGCGTTGCACGAGTTCGGAGGAGAAATCGAGCGATTTATTCAACTCGTCCTGGTTGCTCTGGCGCAAGGTGTCGTAAAGCTGCTTGGACAGGAGCGGCTCGGCCGTCTCGGATTGCTCGGAAACGCCGCGCATCTCGTTGAACAGATTCGTCAAACCGCTTTTCTGCCGCGCCCATTGAGCGGCCAGTTCCTTGCGCTCGTCCGAGTCGTTCAACGTTTTGCGTTTGGCGTCGGCGAGCGCGTCGAGCTGTTTGGCCAGTTCCTCCTGCTTTTGGGCGAGCTGGCGCGCGTCGCTCCGCATCTGGCGCATCTGGTCGGCAAACTGGCTGGAGGTTTTCTTGCGAAAATCATCGCTCAGTTGTTGCAGCTCGCGCTGCGCCCGCGTGCCGGAGGACAGCGCCTGCGGCACCGATTCGTTGTCCAATGCCTCGGCCGCGCGCTGAACGTCGGAGCGGGTTTTATCGAGTTGTTGCCGCGCGTCCGACAGGCGCGACTGGTTTTCCGACCGTTCCATTCGCTGGCGTAATTCGTCAACGTCGGCCAGCATCTCCCGCTCTTCTTCGCGCAGCCGCTTGAGCCGGCGACGGAATTCCTCGCGCTCCGCTTCGGTCTTCGCTTCCTGGAGCGCGGTTTGCAGTTCTTTGATGCGCTCGTTGAGGTCCTGTTGACGCTGCGCCAGTTCCTTCAAACGGTTCAACACCTGGAGTTGTTCCCGTTGCTGGGCGTTTTGCTGCGGCGAGGCCTGGCGCTGCGTCTCGTAACGATTTTCCGACTGCTTCAGGTCCAGCTGGTCCAGTTGTCGCATCGCGCGTTCGCCCTGTTGTCCGCCTAGCTGGCCGTTGCGGCCGCGCGATTTCCGGCGATTTCTTCGCCTCTTCGAGCATGGCCAGCGAACGCTCCATCTCCTTCACGACGGTCTCAAGCGCGGCAGGCGCGCGCGCGTCTTGCATGCGCTCCTGGATGTCGCGCACCTGCTCCAGGGCCTGCTCCTGCGCGTCGCGCACCACGATAATGTCGGAGGAATAGTCCCCGACGATCTTCGGGCCTGACGGCGCGCCACGCGCCGCGCGCGGCGCCGGCTGAGGCGCGGGCGTCGGGGCTTGTTTCTGCGCCAGCAGAGGCGCGGCGCAAAAGAGCGCCGTGATGACAAGCGCGGTGGAATGACTATTATGACTATTCATGGTGCGTGGGGCAGTGCTGGCAAAACCGTCTTACGGCGCTGGAGGTTCCACGTGGCGCTAATAATTTGCTTCTGCAACTCGGCCAGCTTTTGCGCCTCGCCGCCGCCTTGTTGCGCGCCGCCGCCGCCTTCCATTGACTCGCCTTCACGGAAAATCTCATCGAACGGCCTGACTTCGGCGAAAAACATGTCGCTGGACGTGCGGCGCAATTTGCCGTCCGGGCCAACGTCATCGGCCCATAGGTAGTAGGTCAGCAACTGGTCCGTCCGCGCGGCGAGAGCTTCGAGCGACAGGAGGTAATTGAACTGGCGCTTCTCGTTCGGGCCGCAGTTCGTGCCCAGTTGCGCAAACTTCGTCTCCTGGCCCGCGAGCGTGTAAGCAACGCCGTAGGCTTTGAGGCCAAAATCATCGACAGCCTCCGCCTGAAACGCGATTTCTTCGAGCGCCGAGACGCGCTGGTCGCCGCGCGGCAGCGCCAGCTTCAGCTCGGGCGTCCGGTTTTTCAGCGCTTCAATCACGAACTGAGGCGGAACCTTGTTCGTGCGGCCGGCGTCGTCCACGAGTTGCAGTTCATACTGCTGGCTCTGATCGAGCGTGAATTGAATCTGATAAACCGCGGGCCGGTTCGTGTCGGCGACGAGCGGGACCGTGGTCTTGTCCTTCGACACCAGACTGGCCGAGGCGACCGGTTTGTTCAGGAAAAACGTGTAAGCGAGAACCGAGCCTTCAACCGCACTGAGGCGACGCGTGTCGGCAATCGTCTTTTCAGGGAGTCCGGTGTATTCAGGGTAGGTAAGCTTCGCGTCCGCGCGCTCCAGCTTCGGATAATCGTAAACGGTGACCTTGAAATCACGCGTCTGCTTGCCCGCGTATTCGATGCGGTAAGCGAGGTCGCTGTTGACTTCGGGAACGCTGCCGCCGAAGAGCGGGTCATCGAGGTTTTTCGCGAGCGGCACCCGCCGTTGAATCTCGTTGAGGGGCTTGATGACGAGAGTCGCTTCGGTCGGCAATTTCCCGTCGAACCGGGCGAACACCACCAGGCCGCTGCCTCGTTCGATACTGACATCGCCCGGCGTCACCGTAACGCCGCCGGCCAGCGCCCCGAAGAACGACTTGCCGGGCGGTGTCGCGACGCGCAACCCGAACAGTGCTGCCAGAAACAGACAGAGCGCCAGGCCATGGGCGCACTGCGTGAAAAAGAGCCGTTCAAAGATGCGGTTTCCCCACGGACGGCGGCGATTGTGCTCCAGCGCTTCACTAACAACCCGTTGTTGAAGATAATGCAGTCCGCCAATCTCGGGATCGGGTTGCTGCTCGACCGCCGTCAGCAGCAACGCATGGAGCTTCGGATTCTCCTGCTCAATCTGTCGAGCAATCTCGCGATACTCCGGCTCGCTTTTTCGCCACGCTCGCCAAACAGCGAGCGCCCAACCGGCGGTCCCCAGATTGAACAAGGGAAAGACCCAACCTGCCCACCAGCCGGTGAACCGATGGAGCAGTATCAAACCGAAACCCAGCACGGCCATAGCCGCCCAGCAACGCGCCAGCCCGCGCCACAACTGCCAGCGCCAATAATCGCGCGCGATTGGTTTCAGGTGCTTTTCGAGGAGGCGGTCGATCATAGACCAAACTTGATGCACACACTTTTACCCTATTCGACGAACTATCGCAACCACCGATTGGGGCGGGTAGCGGCTTCTTGATTACTCATGCGACCGTTGGATGGGCCACATTTTTTCTTGCCCCTCACCCCGGCCCTCTCTGTTGGTTTTTTGCACATCCTGGGTGGTGGGGCGCTTGGATCGAGAAAGTAAAAACTGCCATCAGAAATCTTTGAGGAAGCGTTGGTTCAAAGCGCCTGGAGACGTTGCCTAGGAACACTTGGGAGGGATACAATACCCAGAACGGCAAATGCAGCACGATTTACAACTTGCGCGCCCAGTGACCGTCAAGTGACAGCCGAGGTGCAATCGGAGAATCCAAAAACGAGTTGCGACAACACTGCCTGTGCAGAAGCGAGATGCTGCTAAACCCATGAAATCCTTCCGCGTAATCACCCACTTGCTGCTACTTGTGCTGTCGTCAGGTTGCGCAACGGCGACCTCAACCAACTTGTTGCCGGGATTGACCTGTTATGACACCTCGGAAAAGCTCAGCGGTAAACTGGTTTTCCTGCTTCGCCGTGACTACACTCAGGAACTGAACAGCGAAACGGCGGCTTCGGTTTATGAGTTTGACCTCGCGCAAAGGAAACTGCGGAAAGTATGCGACTCGCCCTGGGGGCGTTTTCATACCTCTGACCAAGGAGATGTCTTCTGCGTCGTTTATTGGCCCGGCACATATAGTGAAGGCGCCGAGACGAATGCCTTTGTTTACTCGGACGCCTTGCATCTAAGTCGGGTTGTAACGTTTGAACATCCCCCAAAGCGCACTGCAATTTTAAGTGGTCACGTGTTTTTCGAGACGGAGGTGTGGGACTATCGGCACAACACAGCCGTCACAAGGCTCTGCGACTACAGCATAATCCGTGACGAGAAACGGTTCGTGAGATTTCCAGATTCCAGCAAGTGGCAGCATGAAAAATATAGCGGCGTCCTTCAGCAACGGAACTCAACTAATGTTGTTCACTTCCATTACATGAGCTCTGGCAATCGCCTCGGTGATGGCAAGGATTATCCGGAAGGCTATTATGGATTTGACATTGAGAATGGAAGAATCCTGGGGCCGGCGAAGTTGGCGGATGATGAATACGATAAGGGCCACGTCTACAAATCTTTCGATGGTCGTTACATATTCTTTGAGGGGAGTGGCGCGCCCGCCCAGGGATTCAAATTGGTCTCTTCTCCCCTGGATCACGTCGAAACTGAAGTGAAAGATCCAAAAGGGAAGAAAGTTAAAGTGCTCCAGCGATTTTCCGTCCTGCCGGCGATTGGCGGCGGTATTTACTTATTATCGCAAATGTCACCGGATGGCCGTTACGCTCTGGTCAGGTTGCAGGAACCGACATCACGGAAGTCAGGAATGCTTCCAGGCCACGTGAATAGGTATTATTTGGTCGATGCGTCGAATGGCAAGACACAGGTCTTGCTCCAAGACGGGGTTGAACGCACGACCGTTAGTTCCATATTTGTAGTTCGGTGGGTTGGATCCGCGCATTCAGTCGAATGATATTGAACGCCTTGAATTGCGGCTCTGCCGCGCGAGGCTCTTCAGACCTTTTCCGGAACGGCAAACGGCGCGCGATAATCCCGCGTCAGGAACCGGTCCGCTTCGGGGCGGTCCACGAACTTCTCCCGCACCGGATCAAACCGCAGTTTTGGCCCGACCCACAACGTCGCCTTCTCCGGGTCCACGCCGATGGCCTTCGTGTTTTCCAGCAACGTCATGACGCTGTCCCCAACCACCTGATTGTCGCCAAACTCCTTCGGCTTCTCAAAGGGGCACTCCTTGGCGAGTCGATATGAGATGTTCCCCAGATGACAAAGCGCGCTGGACAGGTGGCCTTCCAGAATGTCTGCCGCGAGTTGTTCGCGTTTCCGGTTTCGAACGCAATCGATGAAATTGCCGAAATTGCCGCCGGGCGGGACATGGTAATCGACCTTGACGAGCGGTTCGCCCTCCTGCTTGCCCTTGGGAAAGAATTTGCCGTCCTTGACGATGCCTGCTTCGAAGTAGAGTTCGTTGGCTACCTTGAAAGGAAAGTTCCGCTCGATCATCGGAATCTTGGGGTTCGCGACCAGGCCTCGGGTTTCAAACAACAGCAGCGTGTCGCCATAGTCGAACACTGACACAAGCTGGTTGGGCGTTTCGCCCTGGTCCTTGAAGTCCGGTTCATCGACATAACGCCCGCCCAGACTGACTACGCTCTGCGGCAACGTCCGGCCCAGCGACCAGCGGGCAATATCCATTTCATGCACGCCCTGATTGCCGATGTCCCCGTTGCCGAAATCCCAGAACCAGTGCCAATTGTAATGGACGAGGTTACGATGAAATGGCCGCTTCGGCGCCGGGCCAAGCCAAAGATCGAAGTCCAGGGTGAAGGGGGGGTCTTCGACGGGTTTGAATCCGATGCTCCAGCGCGGTTTGCAGCAGTAGCCCTTCGAGACGAGCAGCCGGCCATACTTGCCGCTCTTGACCAACGCCGCGAGCGCCGCACTGCCGCTGGCGCGGCTCTGCGTGCCATGTTGAACCATGCGGTTGTACTTGCGCGCGGCCTCGACACACTTCCGCCCTTCGAACACGTTATGGCTGCAGGGCTTCTCGACGTATACGTCCTTTCCCGCCTGGCAGGCCCAGATGGTGATCAGGGAATGCCAGTGGTTCGGGGTCGCGATAGAAATCGCATCCACGTCCTTGTTCTCGAGCAGTTTTCGGACGTCCTGATACTTCTCCACACCTTCAAGCTTCTCAGCCCGGCGATGGAGGACGTCGCGATCAACGTCGCAAAATGCCGTGAGGCGGACGCCTTTGATTTTACTGAACTCATCGATGTGCGAACCGCCGCGGCCGTTGATGCCCACAACCGCGACGCGGATATTGTCATTCGCCCCGACGACCTGCGACCATGAACGCGGCGACAAACTGCACGCCGCCGCGCCAGCGACGGACGTTTTCAGAAAACTCCGACGTGATATGGCTTTCATAGGATAGATGGTTCTTTACAGCCTGGGCCGGGCGGAAGCCAGCATGATTTTCGCGGGCCGCGCGCCCGTCGATTGATTTGGGTCCGCCTTTCCATGAACCGACCCACCCCTGGCCCCTCCCAAGAGGGGAACTCGCAAGCGTGCCTCGACATTGACTCCCCTCCTCCGGAGGGGTTGGGGGTGGGTTCATGGCTTCGATTCACGTCCGGATTTTGGAGGTGTTCCCTACCCATGATCCGACCCACCCCTGGCCCCTCCCAGGAGGGGAACTCGGCAAGCATGCCCGACATTGACTCCCCTCCTCCGGAGGGGTTGGGGGTGGGTTCATGGCTTCGATTCACGTCCGGATCTTGGAGGCGTTCCCTCCCCATGAACCCTCGTAGCCGCCGACGTGAGTCGGCGCACATGTTTGGTTTCGAGGCAAAGGATTAGCGCCGACTCACGTCGGCGGCTACGGTTCAGGGGTTCAACGCACGAAATTTTCTTTCTGGAACTGCTCCATGAACATGCGGAAAACGTTCAACGCTCAACGCCCAACTTTGAACGTTCAACGTCGGATGTCTGACGTTGAACGTTACGTGGCGGGTTCATGGTCTCAACGCATGTGGAAAAACGAAAGTGGGCTTCCCATGATCCCCCTTCTCTCCCGGCCTTCGGCCACCCTCTGACTGTCTGGCGAAGTTACGCCTGCGCGAGCGTCGTCCGACGCGTCAGCCGACCGGCCAGCCACGTCTCCATCAGCAACACCACCAACGCCGCCACAATCAACCATCGCCATAACTTTTGTTGGTTCTCCAGTTCCGCGTTGTGCAGGCGGCGTTTCTGGTCGGCTTGTTTCCTCAACTCGACTTCCGGGGCCTTCAAAGGAACGCCCAGGCGCATGAGTTCCTCGACGGGTAATGGCGCCGTCCGGCTTTCCGCCGCGTCGAGGTTGACCGCGAAACGCGCCGCCGGTTGCGGCGAGGTAATGGCGTAGATGCCGGGCAGGTCAGTCTGCGAAAACCTGGTTTCGCCCGCGGGCAGATTGACCTCCAAACCGTCCGGCTTCCGAATCGTCAGCGGTTGGGTGGGACGGAGCGACCCGAGGTTGACTTCATCGCCGACGTGATATTGCGCCAGTTGCGCCTTAAGGTCACCCGACAGCTCAAGCATCGAATAGAGCAACGGGACAAACTTCGAGGAGAGCGCGAGCTGGCTGTCCGCCGGATGCCAGCCTGAGGTGAGGACGAACACGCGGCCTTTGTCTTTCGGAATTTCCAGCAAGGCCGCATCCGCGTTGTCGAACCGCGCTAAAATCCGCGCCCCGGACAGCCTGTCGGTTTGGATTTGGCGATGCTTCCAGAAATGAATTTTGGTGAAGTCACTGAAGCGCGGATCGGCGAACGGGGCGAACAGCGGATGTTCAAAATCGATCTGGCCGAACATCGCGTAGCCGCTCGCCGGGGCCTCGGTGGCGGTTAAATTGTCGGCGCCCACAAGCCGGCCAATGGATTGGGCAGAGCCGACGTTCATCAGAACAAATAGAACCGCGCCGCCTTCGGCCACAAATTTTTGGGCCGCCTGGAATTGACTGTCATTCAAAACATCGGCGGCAATCAGCAAGCGCGCGCCGGCGAGGTCGGCTGGCGCCAACGGCGTGTCGGCGGGACGCGCGTTAATCTGGACAATCTGCCGGCGCGTCTGTTGAAAAGCCCGCTTCAAGTAATAAAGCAGTCGAGTTGGGTCCTTCTCCGAATCGTCGCCGAAAAATAGAACGTTGATTTGCTCGGGCTTCGGCTGGACCAGGTAAATCGTGTTGTCGAACTCGTCGTCATCACCCGTCAGCGTGAGTCGTTCGCCCTGGGCGTTCGTCCCCAAACCCGGCGCCTGCACAATCCGGCTTTGGCCAGGTGGAACGTAAACGTCGAGCGGTGTCACGCCGGCCACGCCCACGGGGCTGATTCGAAATTGCTCGCGCCGGGAATTCGAGGCGTTCATCACGCGGACGCGCGGCCCGGACCCGGCGCCGGTCTGGGCCGAGTCGTCGGCATCCACCACCCATTGCAGACCTGCGTTCGTCGGACGCGCGGCCTTGACCGGCTCAATGTCCACCTCGATTCCGCGCGGCCAATCGTAGCCTTGCAGACCGTCGAGACGAGCGCCTTCCTGCAGGTCCGTGATGAGAACGATTCGCCGCGCGCCGATGTTTTGGCCCTGCTTGTCCGCGTCGGCAAAAGTCTCCGCGGCGGTGATAAGCGCGCTGCCCAGATGCGTTGCTGCCCAACCCGGCTTCAGTTCCGCCAGCCGTTTCGCAGCCAACGCGGCGCGCTCGCCTGCGTTCCCTGACGACCATTGTTCAAAGCTGACCAAGGAACGCGTTCGCCGATCAAAGGTGAAGACCGCGGCCTGGTCAGCCGGCGACGTTTTGTCCAGGACTTCTTTCGCTTTGGCCAGCGCCAACGACCAAAGGTTCTGCCGCCGCATGCTGGCGCTGGTGTCCACGAGCAGGACGATCTTCTTGCCGGCGCCGGATTGCGGATCGGGAGCCATGGGCTTCTGGAAGAACGGCCGGGCGAAACCCAGCGACAGGAGACCAAGCACCAGGCAACGCAGCAAGAGCAGAAAAATATTTTCCAGACGATTCCGGCGCGTCACGCGCGGCGGGGCGGGCTGGAGAAACATCAGCGAACTGAACGTCATCTTCTCCTTGCTCGTGCGCCGGATGAGATGAAAGACAATCGGCAACGCGACGGCCAACGCGCCAAACAAGAACAAGGGCGCGAGGAAGTTCATGTGGGGCGCAGCGCGGGCATCCACGCCCTTTTGGAACGAGTCGGTTCTCGGAGCAAAGATGCTCGGCGAACCTGCAGGCTGGGAGCCTGCGCTACGCTGGAGGATGGATCACGCATACTGCCTGACTTTGACCGTTCGTTTGCCTCGCTGCATCCGCTCGCGCAGAAAGTCGAACAACGCCAGTTCCAGCGGCCGGTCCGTGGCGAAACGGCGATAGCCGATGCCGAGCTTTTGACAGGCAGTCTGAATTGCTGCGTTGTGGACGTTCAGCTTTTTCAAATATTCCTTTCGCGCCGTGGCAGGATCGATAAACAGCAAGCGCTCCGATTCGAGGTCGTGAAACATCACGGCCTTCTCGAAGTGAAAGCCCAGTTCCGCGGGGTCGAGGATGCGCTTTTTGACGGTTTCAATGATGCGTTTGAGCGGGGCTGCGAGGTCGGTGGCTTTTCCGCCGGCCGGTTGTTCGAGCCGGAGCATCAGATGACGCAAATGACCGGTGCGATGGCGGGCCGGCAAATACTCCCGGATTCGCTCGTCGAAGGTCAGCAGTCCGACGGCGTCGCCCTGGAGATAGAGAAAATAGGCGAGTGTGGCGGCGAGCGTGTTGGCGTATTGCGCTTTGGTCCAACGGAGCGAGCCGTAGGTCATCGAGCGGCTGTTATCGACGAGCAGATGGCAACGAAGATTGGTCTCGTCTTCAAACTTTTTAATGAAGTACCGGTCGGTGCGGGCGTAGAGACGCCAGTCGAGATAGCGCGGGTCGTCGCCGGGCGAGTATTGGCGATACTCGGTGAACTCCACCGAGAAGCCGTGATACGGACTGCGATGCAGCCCGTGCCAGAATCCCTCCACCACCACTCGCGCGCGCAGCTCCAGGTTCTTGATGGACATCAACGTCTGCGGGTCGATCAGCGAACCGGCGGTCCGGCGGCTCGACGGAAAAGCGGCTGCAAACCTGGCCGTTAGCGCATTCATCCGGGTTGATGACTTTACTTCCTCCCTTGGATCGGTCCATTGACGGCCTTAAGCAAGCGTTCGATTACGTCCTCCACCGTGACTCCTTCGGCCTCCGCGCGGTAGTTAAGCAGAATGCGATGGCGCAAAGTAGGGTTGGCGAGGGCCTGGATGTCTTCGATGATCACGTGGGCACGGCCGTGGAGCAATGCGCGGACTTTGGCGCCGAGCACGAGATACTGGCCGGCCCGCAGGCCAGCGCCCCAACTGATCCAATCTTTGATGAAGTCCGGCGCGCCGTTTTGGTGCGGGCGCGACGACGCGGCCAGGCGCACCGCCCGTCGAACCAGGTCTTCTGCGACGGGCACCTGGCGGACCAGGTTATGAAACCGCAGCACGTCTTCGCCGGTGAACAGCGGCGCAATCGGTTCCGCGTTGCGCGCGGTCGTTTGCGCGACCACGCTCACCTCTTCGTCCTCCGGCAGGTAGTCAATCACGACGTTGAACATGAAGCGGTCGAGCTGCGCTTCGGGCAGCGGGTAGGTGCCTTCCATTTCAATCGGGTTTTGCGTGGCGAGCACGAAGAACGGTTCCGGCAACGCATGGCGGACGCCGGCGGCAGTGACCTGGTGCTCTTGCATCGCTTCGAGCAACGCCGCTTGCGTTTTCGGCGGCGTGCGATTGATTTCGTCGGCCAGAATCATGTTGGCGAACACCGGGCCAGGCACGAAGGTCATGGTCCGTCCGTCGCCGGACTCCTGCAGAATTTCCGTGCCGGTGATGTCCGCCGGCATGAGGTCGGGCGTGAACTGGATGCGTTGAAACCTGAGGTGAAAAATCTGCGCGAGGGATTTGACCAGGAGCGTTTTGGCCAGGCCTGGCGCTCCCGTGATCAGGCAATGCCCGCCGGCGAACAGCGCAATGAGCAGTTGTTCGATGACCTCTTTCTGGCCGACGATGACCTTGGCCAGTTCGGCTTGAATGCGCGCGCGGCCGGAAAGAATTTGTTCGACCAGTTGTTTTTCCGCCGCGAGTGAGTCTGTTGTCTGTTCCATTTTTCCTTTCAACTGCTTCCCCGCGACCCGCGCGAATTGAAAGCATGCGGGTTCGCTCCGGTTTGTGTTCAATCAGTCCGCGCGGTCATTCGTGTTGATTCGTGGTTTCTCGCTGTCCAGGCCGTCGTCAGTGCGTCATGGAGTAAAAGATGATGTTGATGGCGAGAGGGTAAGCGATTTTCTCCGAGAAATGCTCGAAGTAATAGTGATTGTCGCCTTCCCATTCCCACCCGTCGCCGTTGTCGGTGTTGTGCGTGGCAATCACCATGATGCGGCCCTTGTCGTCGAAAATGGCGCGGTGATGGACCGTTCGAACGTCACCGTCGTGGTAGGGTTCCCAAGTCATGCCGGTGGTCTCGCTCGCGGTGCCGATTTCAATGTTGGGTATCTGGTCCTTGGACTTGATGTCGAAAACGCAACGGTAAAGCGGATGATCGAGGGGCAATTCCACGAAGTCCCGGTTAGGGAAGACTTTTTTCATTTGCTCGGCCATACCCGCCCACTCGCTATCACCCCAGAAGTCGTCCAGCATGAGAAAACCGCCGTTAAGCAGGTAGTGGCGCAGCGCGACCACTTCTTCGTCGGTCAAATACAAACTGCCCGGTTCGACCATGTAAATGAACGGGTAATCGGCCAATTCCTCGTCGGTGAGTCTTAAAAAAAGCCCGTTCGGGTCAACTTCGATCGAGGTCAATTGCTGCAAGCGATAAGAAAGGTTCAGATCGCTGTCCGGTGTGTCCGTGTCCCAGGAGCCGCCGTAGCTGTAGGAGGCGCGCGCGCGTTTGACGCGGACAAAGGTAAACACATCCTTCTCGAATCCCGGCCCGTTGGTCCAGGTCGGCGTCTCGTGGCCGTGTTGGGTAATTTCACGCGGAGTGCGATAGTCTTCGTAGTATCCCCGCCGAAAGCCGCGTCCGCCGTAGCCGCCTCGGGACCCGCGCTGCGCCACGACGATTACCGCCACGAGCGCAAAAATCAGGACCGCTGACGCCAACTTTCTCATCGTTTGCTTTCTTGCACGGTGACGATTTCTTTATGACTCGGCAAGCTGCGCTTTCGTTTCCAAAAGCTCAAGGTTGCCTGACACGAAAACGAGGCGCTGGCTCCGACGTGGAATCGCCGGTCCGGCCATGCCGGGAAAAGATTTAGTGCGTCATCAGGTAAAAAATGATGTTAATGCCGAGGGGATAGGCGCGCTTCTCGGAAAATTCGTGGAAAAAGCCGTCGTCCTCGCCTTCGCGCTCCCAGCCGTCGCCGTTGTCGCAGTTGTGCGTCGCAATGACCATGATCCGGCCCTTGTCGTCGAAAATGGCCCGGATGTGCATCTCCCTGCACTCCTCGCCGTCATGGTATTCCCAGGTGACACCATAGTATCCACTATTCGGGTCCAGGCTCCGTATCCCCTGAACTATATTCGGGGTCTGCAGCTTGCTCTTGGGCACTTTGATGTCGAACACGCAGTGGAAGAGCTGGTTGGTCATACCCAGTTCGACGAACTCGCGTTCGGGCAGAACCCGTTTGATCTCACGGTGAAAATTGGCCCATTGCCGCTCTCCCCAGAAATCGTCGGCCATGAGCACGCCGCCGTTGAGCAAATACTTCCGAAGGATGGGCACTTCTTCGTCCCTCAACATCAGGCTTCCCGGCTCCACCATGTAAATCCACGGATAATTGAACAGGTCCGGGTCCGTCAGATTCAGCACACGCCCGTCGGGATCAACCTTCAAGGAGGTCATTTGTTGGAGTCGAAACGACAAATTCAGGTCGCTGTCGGGAAAGTCGGTCCACCATTCGCCCATACTCCAGGTACTGTAAGGCGATCGCTCGCGCCGGATTCGCGCGAAGGTAAACACGTCCTTCTCGAAACCCGCTGTATTGGTCCAGTTGGGCGGCGCGGTGCTGTGCCAAGGAACTTCCCGCGCCGTGCGACAGGTTTCATATTCGGGAAGCCATCGTTCGCCACCGCCCCAACCGCCCCTCCAGCGTTGCGCGAACAAAACGCCCGCCAGCAGCGGGAACAGCAGCAACAACCGGAGAGTTCTCATGGCTTGTTCTCCGGAGCCGCTCCAGCCGCGCTCTCTTTCGCAGCAGGTAGCGATTCGCCGTTGATTTCCAGGAGTAACCGAAGCGCTTCGCGGAAGCGGGGCGCTTCTTCCAGCGCCTGCAGCACGTGCCGTTTCGCCGCCGGATCGCCCGCCTGGCGCAGCAGCCGGGCCAGACGAAAATGGACTTCCGCCGGGTCCGGCGGATCGAGCAGCAGCAGTTTTTGATACGATTGAATGGCCGCTTCGGTTTTGCCTGATTCCTCGCTCGCGCGCGCGCGGTACCGATACGGCTGTGGGAGCAGCGGGTTGACGGCCAGAAAACGTTCGGCGTTTTCCGTCACACCGGGCCAATCTTTGGCGGCTTCCTCCAGTTCCATCAATCGGAGATAAGCATCGGTGGCATCGGATTCGAGCGCGGCCAGCTTCGACAATACTTCGCGTTCCTGATTGGTCTCGTTCAGTCCTCGAAAGGCCGCCGCCAGCATCGCGTAGGCATTGTCGGAACCGGTTTGGGCGGGGCAAAGCTCGATGATTTTCTTTAATGGCGCCTTGGCTTCCGCCCATTTCTTTGCCGCCAGCGCCGTCCTGGCCTGGCGCAGCAACTCCCAATAATTGGTCGAGTCCGCAGCGGGCGCTGATTCGCTGACGGCGTGCGGAAGGAAGGACAGCGGCGGGGCAGGAGCTACGTTCGTCCTGACCGACCGGGGTGTATCAACGCGATTCGTAAAAGGCGAATCGGCATCCAGGAAGGCCGGAGTTCGCGATGGCCTTTTTGGTTTCTCCCAATCCAGGCCAGGCGCCAGATTTTTGGCGCGCTCGCGGGCGAAGGCGGCAAAATCCTTCTCAAACTTTTCCATCGGCTCGGTGTGGGAGCCAATGGCTTCGTTAATGTCCGCTCCTTCGCCGAGGTCGTGAAGTATTTGTTTCAGGCTTTCAAAACCGAAACCTTGAACCAGGAACTCCACGACCAGGGACGATTCGTAGTAAGCGAACTGCACGTGCAAATCGCTCTTCGGCGAGAGGAACGCCGCGCTGAGTTTGCCGACCGGCGTGAGATCGTCGCCCAAAACCAATTCGCGATACCGCGGGTTCATCGCCTGGCCCCAGGTTGGGTTCGCCTCCTTTTCCTCGTAAACCGAGATGCCTTCGCTGAGCCAGCGCGGCATTTTGTTGCGCGTCAACCCCAGCGTGATGACGTGACAAAACTCGTGCCAGAGCACCGCTTCCCAGTTTGCCGGGTGTGCCGCCTGCGAGGCCGGGCTGTTCGCGGTGACGACGTGTCCGAAGCAAACGCCGAGGAAACCGGGATTGTCGGGCAGACCGAAAGTGCGAACGGCAAAATCCTTTTGTTCGGGAAAAATCTCAACGGTGGTTGGCTGGTCGAGGTTCAGTCCGTACTTTTCCGACAGATGATTCCTGGCGCGCTGCAGCAAGTCCAACACACGGTCGCCGTAAATCGCCGCTTCGCTCCGGCTCATCCGCACGACGAAGTCCCGGTTCGTAACGGTCTGAAGGTTCGAGAAGGTTTCGCGCAGCGTGGCCAGATTGTAGGCCGTCACATCGTAGCCGTCCCGCTGATGCACCTCATCCGCGAGCTGCCAGCCTTCCTCCTCCCGACCGAGGCGGAGCAAATCCTGCGCGAGCTGGATTTTTGCCGGGAGAAAGCCAGTGTCGAACTTGAGCGCCCGGCGCTGATAGGCCGAGCCTTCCGTGAAGCGATATTTCTGCGAGAGCTTTTTGCCGATCAGATGGTCCACCTTTGGATTCGTCGGCCAGAATTTCAGCGCCTTTTCGCGCGCCTCGCTTTCGGCTTTGGTCTCGTTGCGCAAATG
>QHOP01000248.1 GCA_003219345.1 Verrucomicrobiota bacterium | reverse complement strand
TCGGCCTTGACCTTGGCGCGGACGACTACGTCACCAAGCCGTTCGGTGTGCGCGAACTGTTGGCGCGCATTCACGCCTTGCTGCGCCGTGTTGCGAAACCTGCGGAAGGCGACGCCGCCGGCGCGGTGTTCCAAATCGGCTATGCGACCATTGATCCGAAAACGTTTCAGCTCAAACGGGGCAAAGTCGTGGAAGAATTGACGGCGAAAGAAATGAAACTGCTGCAACTCTTCCACGGCCATCCCGGCGAAGTGCTCTCGCGCGACCGCCTGTTGAACGAGGTCTGGGGCTACCACTACTACGGCACCACCCGCACGCTCGATCAAGTCATCGTGCAGTTGCGAAAAAAACTTGGCGACAACGGCAGCGAACCGAAACATCTGCTGACCGTGCACGGTGTCGGGTACAAGCTGTTGCATTGAGCGCGGGCCGGTCCCGTGGCTTTGCTTGAACGGCGAAGCCCAGCCGACGCCTTCGCTCCCCGTCGCTCGCACGGACAGAAATTCTTCTTGGCAAATCGCCGCCGCCGCCGTAACAAGAGCCTGCTCTTTGAAAAACGATGGACGCTTCGTCCATCCGCCACCGCAGTCAAATGCCTGGGAACCCCGCGAGAATCGGGGACGGTTGCGCCACTGTAACGGGTTACAAACTCCCACAGCCACTGGTCACGAGCCGGGAAGGCGGGAGTGAGGTTGGAGACCTGAAGTCAGGATACCGATTTGGCTGTGCTCGTCGTGGCCGTTCGTTTTG
Source organism: Verrucomicrobiota bacterium (assembly GCA_003219345.1). GTDB lineage: Bacteria > Verrucomicrobiota > Verrucomicrobiia > Limisphaerales > AV2 > AV2. Next base: position 11,935 of record QHOP01000248.1, on the reverse strand, counting down.
AGCGGCCGACTTCTCCGTCAAAGAGAAGGATGAGGCCAGTTTCCTGGACCGTTTTCAGGGAGATTCGCTGAATGCCTTCATTCTCCGTTTTGTCGGAGTTTGAAGGTTTTTTATTTTCTGAAATCCTCAAACTTCGCTCTGGTCTCTCAATCGCAAAGCCGTTCCGCGAAATGTTTGCGGAACAACATTGAAAGATCAGCTTGTGAAAAAAATCTGTTCGCTGGCGTTGGCTGGCTTGTTCGTCCTGTTCGCAACGCCCTCCGGGGCGATAATCATTACGGAAGATTTTTCAACCAATCCGCTGCAAAGAGGCTGGGAGATTTTTGGCGACACCGGTCTTTTCCAGTGGGATTCAACGAGTCAAAACCTGGCCGTCACGTGGGATTCGTCGCGAATGAACAGTTATTTTCATCATCCACTGGGGACGATTCTTGCAAGAGAGGATGATTTCACCGTCGAGTTCGACCTGCAGTTGAACGATGCCGCGGCGAACGGGTCTTTTGAGCTGGCCGTGGGACTTCTCAATTTCTCCGACGCCGCAAGCACAAACTTTTCCCGGCCGATCGGCGCCACTCCAAATCTGTTCGAGTTTGATTATTTTCCCGACGGCGGGTTTGGGCCATCCATTGACGCCACCCTGACGGACCTGAGTGTGGACAAAACGAATGTGAGTGATTTCTATTTCGCCTCCGACAATCTGCCCCTGAACCTCGGCATCGCCTATCATGTCAAGCTCACGCACATCGCCGGGGAACCGACCCTCCGCGGCGAGGTTTCCACCAACAGCCGAATTTACACATCGCTGCCGAATGTTTATGCCGGCCCCATCACCGACTTTCGTCTCGACACTCTCGCCATCAGCAGCTACTCGGCGGCCGGCGATGCTTACGGCGATTCACTCCTGGCCCACGGCGCGGTGGACAACATCATCGTCACTCTGCCCCCGCCCCCGGTGCAAGGGTTGACGGGCGCAGTCAGCCATGGCCTCTGGCAGGTTCAATTCAACGAGCGAACCAACTGGCTTTATACGCTCCAACGCACGGCGGATTTACAAACGTGGACGGAGGTCTCGCCAGCCACACCGGGTGTGAGCGGAGCACTGAGTCTGTCGGACACAAATGCCCCGACGGACAAGGCCTTTTATCGCGTGCGGGCCTCTCGCCCCTGACCTGGCCAAAGAAAAAGCCAACCCTCTCAAATAAGAAAATACCCTTGAAAGAAAAAGTCGTCTTTTGCTGGAGCGGCGGGAAAGACTCGGCGCTGGCTCTGTACAAACTGATGCAGGCCGGCCGTTATGAAGTGGTCTCGCTGCTCACGACGTGCAACGGGCATTTCCGGCGCGTCTCGATGCACGGCGTGCGCCTGGAACTGCTCGAACAACAGGCGCGGGCCATCGGTCTGCCACTGGAAACAGTGTTTGTCAGCCGCCGCAGTTCCAATGACGAGTATCAGCAAAAAATGGCCGGGTGCCTGCTCGCACTTAAGTCGCGCGGCGTCACCGGCTGCGTCTTCGGCGACATTTTTCTCGAAGACCTCAGACGGTGGCGCGAGGAAAATCTGGCGCGCATCGGTCTGCGCGGGCTGTTCCCCATCTGGAAAGTGGATTCGCGCGAGTTGGTTCGCGAATTCATCGCGCTCGGATTCGGTTCCGTCATCTGCTGCGTGAACGACGCTTACCTCGACGAAACCGCCCTGGGCCGAAACCTCGACGCAGAATTTATCCGTTCGCTGCCGACGGACGTGGATCCGTGCGGCGAAAACGGCGAGTTCCATTCGTTCGCCTTCGCCGGACCGATTTTCAGGCAGCCGGTGAAATTCAAAGTAGGCGAAAAAATTTATCGCCCTGTTGAGCAAACCCATCCCGGCAGCGCGCCGCATCCGTCGCCAGTCTGCCCGCTGCCCGGCGCGCGGCTGACAAAGGGATTCTGGTTTTGCGATTTGCTGTCCGACGGAAACTGAAACAATTCTAACCAATCACAAACGGGAAGGAAAGAATATGAACAGACCTCGATTCGTCATGCTCGCGGGAATGATACTGGCGGCTGCCGCCTCACGGTTGATTCCGCATCCACCCAACTTCACGCCCATCGCCGCCATCGCGCTGTTCGGAGGCGCGACTTTCGCTGACAAGCGTGCCGCCTTCCTCGTGCCGCTGGCCGGATTGTTTTTGAGCGATCTGGTGCTCGGATTCTTCGCGCTCACGCCGGTGGTTTACGGCAGCTTCGCGATGATCGTTTGCCTCGGTTTTTTGATCCGCCGCCGCCGCACGGCCGGGCGAATCGCGGGCGCGGCAGTGGCAGGCGCGATTTTGTTTTTCGCGATTACCAACTTCGGCGTCTGGGCGATTGATCATTTGTATCCGCGAACATTCGCCGGGCTGGCGGATTGTTACCTCGCCGCCATTCCTTTCTTCCGAAATACTTTGCTGAGCGGGTTGTTCTATTCCGCTCTGCTTTTTGGAGGAATCGCCACGGCGGAAAACCGTTTCGGCAGCCTGCGCGAAGGCGGCATGGCTGCAGCTTAATAAGCCTGTGGCACCCAAACAAAACGCGGCGATGCTCTGGACCGGCGGCAAAGATTCTTCGCTGGCCCTTTATGAGTCCGGTCACAATGGCTATCGCGTTCGCTGCCTCATTACGTTCGCGCCTCCGGAGCCGAACTTTTTGGCTCACCCGCTCCCCTTCATCAAACTGCAGGCCGAATCCCTGGGACTGCCGCATTATGTTTTTACCGTATGCCGGCCTTTCGAAAACAGTTACGAATCCGGCCTGCGCCGGTTGCGCGAGGGAATGAACATCCACACCGTGATTACCGGCGACATCGCGGAAGTGGGCGGAAGTCCGAATTGGATTCGCGAACGCAGTCGGCCGGTCGGAATGAATGTGCACACGCCCTTATGGGGACGGGATCGGGATGTTTTGCTCCGGCAACTGCTGGCCAATGGATTTGAAGTATTCTTCTCGTGCGCCAAAACGCGCTGGCTGACGGAAGACTGGATTGGCCGCGAGTTGACCGATTCATCCATCGCCGATTTGCGCGCGGTTCGCGAACGGAACGGACTCGATCTCTGCGGCGAAGAGGGCGAATACCACACGCTCGTCACTGACGGGCCGCAATTCTCGCAAACAATTGATATCCGTTCCTACTCAAAGCGCGCCGAAGATTCTCTGGCTTATATGGAAATTCACGAGTTGGAACTCACAGCAAAATGATTGTCGAATCTCCATGCTCGGGCGTTTGCAAACTCGACGCGCACGGCATGTGTCTTGGCTGTTTTCGCAAAAAAGAAGAAATTGCACAGTGGATGCGAATGAGCGACCGAGAAAAATCCATTGTCATTGCCTGGCTCGTTGAACGCCGACAAAATTGCTGTACCCATCAAACAAACCACGGATGGACACGGATAAACACAGATTTTTAGACACGAATTTCACGAATTGGCACGAATTCAATTTGTGAAAATTCGTGCAATTCGTGTCAAAAGGTTTCCCGTCCGTGTTCGTCCGTGTTTATCCGTCGTTAAAAATCAAATGAACAAACCGCGCATCGTTTCCTTTTTGCCCGCCGCGACCGAAATGGTTTACGGCCTCGGTCTCGGCGACCAGCTCGTCGGCGTCTCGCATGAATGTGATTTTCCAGCCGAAGCAAAAACGAAGCCCATCGTTGTCCGGCCCGCGCTGGCACTGGAGCGGATGAGCCCGCGCGAGATTGACCGCGCCGTCAGCGAACGGCTGCGAAACGGCGAAAGCATTTATCAGGTGGACGAAAAGCTTTTGCGCGAGCTGAAGCCGGATTTGATTCTGACGCAGGACGTGTGTCAGGTCTGCGCGCCATCGGGAAAAGAATTGAGCGTCGCGCTGAGGTCGCTCCAGCCCAGGCCGGAGACTTTGTGGATGAGTCCGCACTCCCTGGAGGCAATCAGCGAAAATCTCCGCGCGCTCGGCCAGGCCACGGGCCGCGCGAACGAAGCGGAAGCGTGGATTGGCTCTGGCGGCGAACGGCTCAAAAAAATCCGGGCGCGGACCCGGAATCTCTCCCGCCGCCCGCGTGTGTTTTGCATGGAATGGGCAGACCCGGTTTATGGCGCCGGGCATTGGGTGCCGGAGATGATTGAACTGGCCGGCGGCATGGATGCATTGGCGCGCAAAGGCGCGGATTCCGTCCGCATCGCATGGGACGACGTTTCGAAATGGGCTCCGGAAATTTTGATCCTCTCGCCGTGCGGATTCCATCTCGAGCAAGCACTCGGACAGATTTCGTTTTTGGAATCGTTGCCCGGTTGGGCCGACCTTCCGGCCGTTCGCCAGGGCCGGGTTTATGTCGTGGACGCGAATTCTTATTTCGCCCGCCCCGGCCCGCGCGTCGTCGAAGGCACCGAACTTCTGGCCCACTTGATTCATCCGGGATTGTTTGATTGGAACGGACCTGCCAATGCTTTCCGCCAGGTGCCGCCGCCGAATTCTTCGCCGTCCGAAACGCGAACCAAAACCTGCCCCCGCTGCGGCCAACCGTTTCCATGCAAAGTCGGCGGCTGCTGGTGCGACGACCTTCCGCCGCTCCCGCCGTCAACGGAGCCGCGAACAGACTGCCTCTGTCCAAATTGCCTGGCCAAAGCCATTGAAGCCGGCGCCCAAGCCGACGGTCGCGGGCCGGGCGTCGGGAGCCAGCGGAGCGGGTTGTTGAGTTCCGGCCCTCGACGCTCGACGCTCGACTTTCGGCCAGGCACGTCCGCGTTCACGCTGATTGAGCTGCTCGTGGTCATCGCCATCCTCGCCGTGCTGGCAGCGCTGCTGCTTCCCGCGTTGGGCAGAGGCAAGGCCACGGCCCGGCAGATCAAATGCCTCAGCAACCTGCGCCAACTGGAGCTGGCGGCACAGATGTATTGGGACGAGAACAACGGCAGCGCGTTTCGCTATCGCGGTGTAGCCACGAACGGCGGGGACATCTACTGGTTCGGCTGGCTGGCGCGCGGCAGCGAAGGGAAACGCGCCTTTGACCCGTCGTGCGGCGCGCTGTTCCCTTATCTTGGCGGACGCGGCGTGGAAGTCTGCCCGGCGCTCAACTACTCGTTGCAGCAATTCAAACTCAAAGCCTCCGGCGCGGCCTACGGCTACGGTTACAACCTCTGCCTCTCTGCGCCGATGAGCCAGCCGGCCATCAACCTGAACAAAATCATCCGTCCGATCGAGACCGCGGTCCTCGCCGACGCCGCGCAAGTGAACACGTTTCAGCCGCCGGCTTCGCCGGACCATCCGATGCTGGAAGAATTCTATTACGTGAGCACAAACGCGAATGAAGCGACCGCTCACTTTCGCCACGGTCAAACGGCGCGAGTGGCTTTCTGCGATGGTCACGTCGGGACGGAAAGACCGCTCGAAGGTTCGCTCGACCAACGGTTGCCGGCCCAGTTCGTCGGGCGACTGAGGCCGGAAATTTTAACGGTGCCTTGAATTGCCGTTCGCGCAGCCGCCGACCTCAGGAGGCGGACGATCCGACCCGGCGGCTGCGGACAAGATGCGGTTCGCGGGGGAGAATCAAGCTCCCACCTGCTTCCTGATCGCCTCAGCGATTTTTTGCGACCATTTTCCCAAAACAGTCGCGTCACGGCCCTCGATGAGCAATCGCGCCTTGGATTCCGTGCCGGAATAGCGAAGCAACACGCGGCCGCCGGTGGGTTTAAGTTCCGCCTCCGCTTCGGACAGGCAGCTCGTCACGCCATCGAGCTGGTCGAACGGCACCTTTTCGCGGACGCGAATGCTGGTAACGAGCTGGGGGAAACGCGTCCAGCATTTAGCCAGTTGCGAGAGGGGCTTGTCTTTTACCCTCATGATGCGCAGAATCTGCAACGCGCAAACCAGCCCGTCGCCGGTGGTGCTGTAGTCGCGGAAAATCAAGTGCCCGCTCTGCTCGCCGCCGAAGTTGAAACCGGAGCGGAGCATTTCGTCGATCACGTTCTTGTCGCCCACGCCCGCGCGGGCGACGTGCCCGCCCGCCTGTTTGATCACCGCGTCCAGACCGGCATTGCTCATGACGGTGGCGACCAGGGTTTTCTCCCGCAGCGAACCTTCGGCGAGCATCTCCAGACCGCAAATCGCCATCACATCGTCGCCGTCAATCAGCTTGCCGGTCTCGTCACAGAATAACACGCGGTCCGCGTCGCCGTCGTGAGAGATGCCGAGGTGGGCGCGATGTTCCCAAACCTTCTGGCACATCTGCTGGGGGTGCATGGAGCCGCAGTCTTTGTTGATGTTCATGCCGTCGGGCTGGTTGTCGTAAACGAAAATCTCCGCGCCGAGTTCGCGAAGCACGCAGGGCGTCGATTTGTACGCGGCGCCATGCGCGCAATCCACGACGATGCGCATCCCTTCCAGCGTCATGCCGCGCGGGAAGGAGCTTTTGGCATATTCGATGTAACGGCCGAGCGCGTCTTCAATGCGGACGGCCTTGCCGATTGCGTCAGCCGTGGGACGGATGGTTTCGATATCGCCACTGAAAACCAGGTGCTCGATCTGGTCCTCGATGTTGTCGTCGAGCTTGTAACCGTCGGGCCGGAAAAATTTGATGCCGTTGTCATCATACGGATTGTGGGAGGCGGTGATCACAATGCCGGCGTCGGCGCGCAGGCTGCGCGTGACGTAGGCGACGCCGGGCGTGGGCAGCGGGCCAATGAACAGAACATCCACCCCCATCGAAAGGATACCGGACGAGATGGCATTTTCGAGCATGTAACCGGACAAACGCGTGTCTTTGCCGAGAACGATCTTGTGCCGCTCGCGGTCGCGCGATTGCGGCGCAATGTTCTTGAAGACGTGGCCGGCCGCGCGGCCCAGCTTGAGCGCGGTCTCGGCGGTCACCGGCTCGATGTTGGCGGTGCCGCGCACTCCGTCGGTGCCGAAAATTTTCTTCGGTTGGCTCATGGTTCAATTCGGATTCCTGTGATCGTTGGTGGACTCGGCCGGCGAAACCCGTTCCACGGCGACTTCTTCGGGCTCCACTTTCGTCACCGCCACATTCGGGGGCGTGCGCACGATGACTTTTTTGCGAAAACTTCTGGCCCGTTCCTCGGCCCGAATAGTCACCTCCGCTTCCGCAGGCGTGAGTACGAAGCCACGAACGTCCCAAGGCGCCTTTTTGACCATGACCGGCAAGTGGCGGCTCAGGGTGCTGGAGGAATGGGTCTCCGGGTTTTCAAGGTTCGAGTTGATGGTCATCCAGATCAGGATAGCGGCGACCACGGAGGCCAACTTCCAGCCGAAATTGTTCAGGACGTAATCGCGTGCTGCCATGGTCACTTCGCCTCCGGCCTGGGCGCGGTCTGCACAGCGGATTTGGGCGTTCGGTTTGGCCGCGCGAAACTCGGCAAACGAAACCAATCGGAAAGCCGGTGCGCCTTGGGCGCGCGGACCAACACCGACGTTAGAAACGCGCGCAATTCCTCCAGACTTACCCCGCGCGTCAACTGGCCCTTGTACGCGTAGGAAATCGCCCCGGTCTCCTCCGACACGGCCACCACCACCGCGTCGGTCTCTTCGGTCAATCCAATCGCCGCCCGATGCCGCGTGCCCAGCGACGGATTGAGGTCCTGGCGACGCGTCAGCGGAAAGATACAGGCCGCCTTCGCGATGCGGGCACCGCGGATGTTGACGCCGCCATCGTGAATCGCGTTGTTCGGGAAGAAAATCGTTTCCAGCATCTCCGGCGTCGCCTCGCAATCGACGACGACGCCTGACTCAACGGCATCGTCGAGTTGAATCGTTTGCTCGAGGGCGATGAGCGCGCCGATCTTCACTTCGGACAATCGTTCCGCCGTTTGGATGATGACTTCGATATTCTCCCGCGCATCGCGGGCCGAAGCGAACAGCGGCAGGTTCCCCACTTCCGCCAGCATCCGGCGCAGTTCCGGCTGGAAAATCACCAGAACGGCGATGGCGAGTCCGGTCAAAAATTTTGCCAGCAACCAGAGCAGCACCCGCAACTCCAGCGCCGTGGTGATAACCGTGAGCACCAGCAGCAAAGAGAGAAAACCCAGGACCACCGGCCAGCCGCGCGTGCCCCGTACAAACATCAAAGCGTAATAAATCCCCACCGCGAGGATGGTGATTTCCAGCGCGGGCGCGAGCTGCCAGATCTTTTGCAGGTTTTCCAGGACGGTCATTTTCGTCGGGCAAGAACGGCCTCGGCCATTCTCACCGCTTGGAGCGTTTCGGCGACATCGTGCGTGCGGATCAGCCGCACGCCCGCCTTGACTGCCAGGCACGCGCAGGCCAGAGCCGCGGGCAAACGCGCGCTCACCTCCGGTCCCAGCAATTTACCGATGAACGATTTGCGCGAAACTCCGAGGAGCACCGGACGTCGCAATTTTGTAAATCGCCCCACCCCGGCGAGCAACAGCAAATTGTGCTCCACCGTCTTGCCAAAGCCGAGGCCCGGGTCCAACACTACTTGGACAGCGTCCACGCCCGCGCGTTGCAGCCGCTCCAGTCGCTCAACGAAAAAGCCGCGCACTTCCTGACCACGCCCCACATTTCATCATCGGCGCGGTTCGCCGCAATGTCGTTCACGATGCTGGCGCCGGCTCGCAGCGCGGCGCGGGCCACAGACGGTTTTTGCGTGTCGATGGAAACGGGTGCCTTCACCTGGGACACCAGTCTCTCCATCACCGGCAGCACGCGACGCAGTTCTTCGGCTTCGCTCACCGGCTCAGCCCCGGGCCGCGTCGATTCGCCGCCGATGTCAATGATTTCCGCTCCCTGCCCGATCATTTCCAGGCCACGCGCTACCGCGGCCGCCGGGTCAAGAAACCGGCCGCCGTCCGAAAACGAATCGGGCGTCACGTTCACCACACCCATAATCATTGTCGGACGCGGGAACGTGAACTCAAACTGGCCGGCGCGAAAAATCATGATGATGGCCGCGAAAAAGAGCAAAAGTCACAAAACATAATTTGACTACGCGCTGCCAATCACTGCATCCGCTGAAGACATGAAGAAAACCAATTTGCGCCTTCTGCATCTTTTTGCGGCCCCGATTCAACGCTTGATCATCTGGCTCACGCCTTCCACCAGCCGACGCGCGATGGCGCTCACCAGTTCGTTGGGAACGCCCATCTGCGGATTCGCGCTTTGACTCAGCATGTGGCACTGGTCGTTGACGTAATCAATCAGCACAAATTCGCCGGACTCGGTCAGCGCGACCTCGCTCGAGAAAAACTTCATGCCGGTCAGCTCAGCCACACGGCTGACAATGTCGCGCAACGGCGTGAGTGCCAGTTGTTCCTCTTCGGCCTTGATCGGCAGCCGGTAACGGTCCGTGAAACAATTCCACCAACAGCACCAGACCGAGCCGAACACGTAAAACACGCGAAAATAAATCGGCTCGCCGTTCGCCGCACGGGGAACAATCCGCCTCTGGAGCAGATAATGCCGGTCCGGCCAGGCGGCCACTGAACGGGTCAGATCACGTTCGCTGGTGGCGTCCAGGATGACGCCGCGCCGGCCGTAACCCATGCCCGGCTTGACGACGAAAGGCGTGCCCAACGCGGCGCGGTCCGCTTCCGACAGGACAAAGCTGTTGACCTGCTCGCGCGGGACAATCACGGTAAACGGGACATTGAATCCGGCAGCCACAAGTCGCGCGTGCAAGCGGGCTTTGTCGAATGTCCCGATGGCCAGGTCCGGCGGGTCGATGATTTGTGTTTTTCGTTCGTGGGCCAGCCAGATCAACCGGTGGTAAATGTCGTCCGGCAGATGATGCTCGCTGTGCATGTTGAGCAACGCCCGCGCCCAGATTTTGCCTTTGGCGAACTGGTCGCAGAACGGCTCCACCCAGAGCGGTTCGACCAGGAAGAAGTTGAGACCCAGCTCGGCGCAATGCTGCTGCACGCGATGGATGAACAAATCATCCGTGGCGGGGGCTGGGTCGCAGGAGTCCGTGTTCATCGGTTGAGCTGCCCTTTTTCCGCGGTGCTTATTGCGGCACGGCGCTTGAGAACGTAAGAGGCCGCCCAAGCTATCTCCTGATGGCTGTTGGTGCTTAAGACAGAGATTAACTGGAGCGCATCCGGGGGCAGGCTCTTTAAGTTAATCAGTCCGGTCACAGCCTGGTATCGTTCCAGGTCCGCCTTTCGGAATGGCAATGACCTAACGCCCGCCTGGCTGGCAATCTTTGAAACCTCCTTTTCAATCATGAAATCCCTTTCTTGCAGCTTGCGAAGCAACAAGGGGACAGCGTTTGTTCCAAAGAATTGCAACGCCTCAATTGCGTTGGTGTCGCCGAGTGCTGTGTTGCCGTATTGCTGACCGCCGACGTTCATGAATCCGACCACGTTCACTGAATATACGTCCTGGGGAGGAAACAGCACAGGAGTTACCGGTAACTGCGTAAACCAATAGCTCAAAGGTCGGTCTTGATAAGTAGGTTCGTGTTGCGTCTTAAAGAGTAGAAACAGGGTAATCGCCGTCGCAAAGGTAATTAAAGCGAGCGAGATCAAAATTTTCCGACTGCGCAACATGACTCCCTCATAAGCTAACGGCGCTGTCTCCCAAATGGAAATGAAAGCCGGTTCGCAAAGCCCTTGCGTTTGTTCATGAACCAACACCTTTGTCCGCCAGCTTCCCCCTTTGAATCAATTCAATCTCGTAGCCTTCCGGCGCGTCGATGAAGGCGAAGGCGGTGCCGGTGGAGGTCGTGGTCGGGCCGTCGGAGTATTTCAAACCGAGCTTCGCGAGGTGTTTGCCGAATTCTTCCAAACTGTCCACCTCGAATGCCAGATGCGTCAGGTCCGGCTGCACCTGCACCGGGCCGCTCGACGGGAAGCTGCACAGTTCAATCTGTTCCTCGCTCTCCGGCGCTTTGAGGAAGACCAGTTCCGAGCCGCGCGGCGATTTGTGGCGGCGCATTTCCTCCAGGCCGAGCACGTCCTTGTAGAATTTCACGGTCTTCTCCAGATCGTTCACGCGATAGCGCGTGTGCAACAGTTTTCTCGCTTTCATGGCGCAGAAAACATAGCCAGCCCAGGCCCCGACCTCAACCCCGGCAGCGAGTTTTTTAATCCGTGAATTGCGCGAATCAATGCAGGGAAAAATTCGCAAAAATAGCGAAATTCGGGCACAAAAACCACTGACGCGGACAAATCCGCTTGCCGGAAGGGAATGGCTTGCGTTACGACAACGCCAGTGAATTGGCGACCGCAATGGGGCTGGTTCGTGTTCGTGATTTGTCTGGCTGCATCGGCGACGGCGCATGCGCAAATCGATCCTGAAAAACGCCGGCTCTTTCAGCTCGGTTACAATCAGCCGATCCAGGGCCGCGGGCCGCTCTCCGGCTACGCTTTTTACTATTTCAACCAGCCGGGCTTTATTCAAACGAACCTGACGCTGCGGCTGGCGATCGCGCCCGTTTACGTCGATTCCGAACTCGGCATTCGCGAGGCGCTCAGTCCGCACACGGACCTCGCGATCGGTCTGGCGGGCGGCGGTTTCGCGGACACCTACTCGGAACTGCGGGGCGGGAAAAACTGGCGGGAGGAATCGTTCACCGGGCACGGAGCGGAGACCGGTGCGAGCGTTTACCATCGCTTCAATCCCGACCAGCGCATTCCGCTCAACGCCATCCTGCGCGTGACCGGGCACTACACTTTCTACGCGCGGGACGACGTCACCGCGCCGGGCTTCACACTGCCGCCGGACCACGCGACGATGCACCTGCGCTCCGGCCTGCGGTGGGGCGGACGCGAGCCGCTCATGCTGCCGTCGCTGGCGATGGAATTGTCCGCGTGGTATGAAGGCCAGTTCCGCACCGGCGCCGAGCCGTACGGGTTCAACGGCGACCGTGATTTAAAGGACCATTCGCACCTGGTCTGGGCGCGCGCGCTCATCGCCTACACACTCCCGGAGTTGAAGCACAATTTTTCCGTGAGCCTGACTGCCGGCACGAG
>QHOP01000247.1 GCA_003219345.1 Verrucomicrobiota bacterium | reverse complement strand
CTGAAAACCTCGGCGCGGTGCTTCGCGACCTTCGTTCCAAACTTAAACTGAGCCAGGAAGAACTCGCCGCCCGACTTAACGTGTCCTTCGCCACGGTCAATCGTTGGGAAAATGATAAGGCGGCACCGCAGGGCGCGGCCCGCGACGCCATCAGTAAGCTGCTGGAGGAAGCTGGCGCCGAGCCCTTGGTCGCTCGTGACGCTGGCGAGGTTGCCGTCGCCGAGGGTGATCTACCCCGCCGCCGGAAACGGGGCACGGCTCGCAGCGCCGTTCTGAGTACCAAATCAATGGAGCAAATGCTTTGGGATTCCGCTTGCTCGATTCGCGGTGAGAAAGACGCGCCCAAATTCAAGGACTACATCCTGCCGCTCATCTTCATTAAACGCCTGTCCGACGTTTTCGACGACGAAGTGAAGCGGCTCACCGAAACCTACGGCGACGCGGAGACCACCATGGCCGTGCTGGAGGCTGACCATTCCCTTGTTCGTTTCTATCTCCCGCCGGAATGTCGCTGGCCGGTCGTCAGCCGCCGTGAGCAGTTCAAGTGGCCCAAGGACAAAACACCCAAGACGCTGGGGGAACAACTCACCATGACTGTCCGCGCCATCGCCAAAGCCAACACGGACAAACTCGCCGGGGTGATTGACATCGTGGACTACAACGCCGCGCCACACGGCGAACGGGAGATCAGCGATCAGGCTCTGTCCGGCGTCATCGAAACCCTGTCCGATCCGCGCTACCGGCTCGGCTTGCGCGATGTCGAACCGGATTTCTTGGGCCGCGCCTATGAATACTTGCTTCGCAAGTTCGCCGAGAGCCAGGGCCAGAGCGCCGGGGAGTTTTTCACCCCGCAGGAAATCGGCTGGATCATGGCGTACATCGTCCGCCCCCGGCAGGGTGAAGAGGTGTGCGACTTCGCGTGCGGATCGGCCGGCTTGCTCATCAAGTGCGAACTCGCCTTGGTCCAGCGCGACCGCAAAGTGTCCAGCCCGCTCAAGCTCTACGGCCAGGAACTGACCGGTTCAAGTTACGCCATTGGCCGTATGAATATGGTCATTCACGACATGGAAGGGGAGATCGTGCGCGGCAACTCCATGACCAACCCCAAATTCCGGGACAACGACACTAGCCTCAAAAAGTTCGACATCGTCGTCGCCAATCCGATGTGGAATCAGCCGTTTGACGAAAAAACCTTTGAGAACGACCCATTTGACCGCTTTGAATCCCACGGTGGCAACACCAGCGGCAAGGGCGATTGGGCGTGGTTACAACACACCGTCTCGCTCTTGAAGGACAACGGTCGCGCCGCCGTAGTGTTGGACACGGGCGCGGTCACGCGCGGCAGTGGCAGCAAGAACGAGGACAAGGAACGCAACATTCGTAAATGGTTTGTGGAGCAGGATTTGATTGATGGCGTGATTCTCCTGCCCGACAACCTATTCTACAACACCACCGCCGCCGGCATCATCATCGTTTTGCGCAAGCAAAAGCCTAAAGACCGCCGTGGCAAACTCACCTTGGTCAATGGCCGCGCGGAATTCAAAAAAGGCCAGCCCAAGAATTACATCCCAGACGAAAACATCCGCAAGATCGCCGACGGCTTCAACGACGGCAAAGAAGTGGACGGTTTCGTCAAAGTCATCACGACTGTCGAAGCGGCCAAGAGCGACTTCAACCTCTCACCGTCGCGTTACCTTGTAGCCGGATCAACCGTGATCTACCGACCCGTCCGCACGGTGTTGAAAGAGATTGGAAGCCTTGACGCAGAGGCAATGCTGCTTTCTAACAAACAGAGCGCGCGTCATCTCTGACTCAGAGACCATCCCGTTCGTTCCAATGGAAGCCGTACCGCTCAATGGGCGCGAGTCAGTTCGCTTCGAATTGCGCCGCCACGCTGACATTGCCAGCGGAACATATTTTGAAAAAGGCGATGTCTTGCTCTCGAAAATCACGCCGTCCTTTGAAAACGGCAAACAAGGATTGGCGCATAATATTCCCACTTCGTTCGGCATCGCCTCGACGGAAATCATCCCCCTGCAAGCCGCAACAGCCGACGCTAACCACCGTTTTCTTTTCTTCTATCTGCTACACCCCGAGGTTCGCGCCGCGTTGGTCGGGAAAATGGAAGGCTCGACAGGTCGCCAAAGAGTTCCAGAGGGCGCGGTTTGTGAGTTCCTGATTCCGATGCCACCCGGTCCAGAGCAGGACAAAATTGCCGCGCTGTTGTGGAAAATTCAACGGACTCTTGAAGTTGAGGGCAAACTTGTGTCAACCACCCGCGAGTTGAAGCAATCCACGATGCGCCAACTTTTAACACATGGGTTGCGCAACGAACCGCAGAAGGAAACGGATATTGGCCTGATCCCAAAGAGTTGGGGCATTCAACCGCTTGAGCAGTTGCGCGAATTTCTCCAATACGGGACATCCGTAAAATGCGGCTACACAAAAAAGGGGAGTCCTGTCATCCGTATCCCCAATGTCATGGACGGCAAAGTGAGTTGCGATGATTTGAAATGGTGCGAACTCAGTGAAAAAGAAATCGAATCGCTGGCGCTTGAGGGTGGGGACATATTGTTTATTCGCACCAACGGTGTGCGGGACCGCGTCGGCACTTGTGCGGTTTATTGCGGACAACCTGAACGCGCCTTATTCGCCTCATATCTGATACGCGCCCGCCTTAAAACCGATCAGCTCGATCCTAGTTTCTTCCAGTATTTCACGGCCACCGCGGCTGGTTTTGCTCAACTCGGTGGTCAGGCTTCGCCAGCAGCCGACGGTAAATTCAACGTGAATACTAAGACGATTGACATTGACAGGAAGATTTCCGTGCACGAGCGCAAGCGCGCCGCGTTGTCGGATTTGTTCCAGACCATGCTCCACCAACTAATGTCCGCCCATATTCGCGTGGATAAACTCGACATTGATACCAGTGAAGTCGCCGCCCTGAATTCTGAAACTGCCTGACCTATGCCCGCCAATCTTGGAACTGAAGCTGTCACCGTCCAACACCCGCTCACGCGCTACGCCCGCGATGCCGGCTGGACCATCGTGTCACAGGGCGACGCCACCACGTTCCGGCGCGGTGAGTCCGGCCTGTTTTTTTACGATCTTCTGAAACAGAAACTTCAAGAACTCAATTCCGACTTCATCACTCCGGAACTGGCCGATGGCGTCATTCACCAACTCGAATCCGTGCGGAACAACATCGAAGGCAATTCCGAGGTTCTGGCCTGGATGCGCGGAGAGCGGTCAGTTTACGTCGAGTCCGAGAAACGCCAGCGCAACGTGAAACTGATTGAGTTCGGAGACAGCACCCAAAATGAATTCCACGTTACCGAGGAATGGCAATACACCAACGGTAGCCACACCAATCGGGCGGATGATGTGTTCCTGATCAACGGCATCCCCGTCGCCGTGGTCGAGTGCAAAAGCGCCAAGAAGCATACCGGCATGGAGGACGCGCTGATTCAAATCCGGCGCTACCACAAAGAGACGCCGGAAATGGTGACCTTGCCCCAGGTGTTCGACTTCACGCAGATCGTCGAATTCTTTTACGGCGTGACATGGAATCTCGACCGCAAAAACATTTTCCCGTGGAAGCACCTCGATAAGTCGAACTACGAGGAGAAGGTCAAAACCTTCTTCGCCCCGCTCCGCATTTTGGAAATGCTCAAGGAATGGATTCTGTTTTACGTCAAGGATGACGAATTGCGGAAGTCCATCTTGCGCCAGCACCAGACGCGGGCGGCTGTCAAGGTCATGGCGCGTTGTGCCGACGAAACCAAAAAGACCGGGCTCGTCTGGCACACGCAGGGCTCGGGCAAGACCTTCACCATGATCACCGCCGCCCGGCTTATCCTGGAGCGACAGGATATTTTCGGCAAGGCGACCGTCGTTCTGGTCATTGACCGCAACGAATTGGAAGGCCAGCTCGTCGGCTGGGTGGACCGACTGCTCGGCGAGTTGCAGACCAAGGACATCAAGATTGAACACGCCAACAGCAAGGCGCGATTGCGCGAATTGCTGAAGGCAGATTTTCGCGGCCTCATCGTCACCATGATTCATAAGTTTGACGACGCCGACAAAAACCTTTCCCCGCGCACTAATGTATACTGCCTGATTGATGAAGCGCACCGCTCCACGGGCGGCGACCTTGGCACGTTCCTAATGGCCGCGCTGCCCAAGGCGACGCTCATCGGCTTCACCGGCACGCCGATTGACCAGACCGCCTACGGCAAAGGCACGTTCAAGGTGTTTGGCAAGGAGGATGACCACGGCTATCTGGACAAGTATTCCATTCAGGAATCTGTCGAGGACAAGACCACCTTGAAGCTGCGCTATACCCACGCGCCCAATGAAATCTGCCTACCGGAGGAATTGCTGGAGGGATCGCGCCGTCAAATTGAAGGCGTTCCTTAAATCCGACCTGCGCGTACCGGCGGTTGCGAGGTTCGTCGCCGACCATTTCAAAAAGAACGTCCAGCCGCTCGGTTACAAGGCTTTCCTCGTCGCCGTGGATCGCGAGGCGTGCGCGCTTTACAAACGGGAACTCGACAAGCACTTGCCGCCGGAATGTTCCGCGCCGGTGTATATCCACGTCCACAACGATTCGGAAAAAATCCCCATCGTCGCCAAATACCAGTTGAGCGAGGACGACGAGGAAACCGCGCGCAAGCAATTTCCCAAGCCGGGCAAAGAGCCGCAAATCCTCATCGTCACGGACAAATTGCTCACCGGCTATGACGCGCCAATTCTATATTGCATGTATCTAGACAAGCCGATGCGCGACCATGTGCTGTTACAGGCCATCGCCCGCGTCAACCGGCCGTATGAAGAATCCAACGCCGACGGTGGTCTCCGCGAAAAACCGTGTGGTCTCATCGTGGATTTCGTCGGCATCTTGAGCAAACTGAAAAAGGCGCTGGCGTTCGACTCGCAGGAAGTTTCCGGCGTCGTGGAAAATCTCGACGTGTTGTTTGCCGATTTCTTTCAGCGCATGGCCGGCTCCGCCAAGCCCTACCTTGCGCTCGCCACCGGCAAGATGGATGACAAGGCCGTGGAGCGTGCTGTGGATGCGTTTGAGGACAAAAAGAAGCGCGAAGCGTTTTACAAATTCTTCAAGGAACTGGAAAACCTCTACGAAATCCTTTCGCCCGACGAGAAATTGCACGATCACATCCAGGACTACCGCCGTCTAGCCGAACTTTACGAGGTCGTCCGCAACCAATATGGCGTAAAGACCTCGTTCCTAGGCGATGTGGCGAAAAAAACCGAGTTGTTGATCCGTCAGGAATCGTCTTACGCCGGCCTCGACAAGTTGAGCAAGGCCGTCGTCATTGATGCGAAGATGCTGGAATCACTCCGCAAAAGTCAGTCATCCGACACCAACAAGATTATCAATCTTGGCAAAAGCATTGAGGCCACCATCGAGGAAAAAGGCTCGGTGGCACCGTATCTCATTTCCATCGGCGAGCGCGCCGAGGCCATCCGCGAGCAGTTCGACGGACGCCATGTCACCACCGAGCAGGCGCGGCAGCAGTTGGATTTCCTGGCCGAGGAAGCCATCGCCGCCGAGCAAGCCAAGAAGGACAGCGGCCTTGATGATTTGACATTCACTCTGTTTTGGGAATTGAAGCGTTACCTTTACAAGAACCCCGAACAATTGGCCGTAGCGCTTGCCGATCAGTTCCGGCGCTTCCCGAATTTCAACTCCAATGCCGAACAGATGCGGCAGTTGAAGGCAGAACTTTACAAGGTGTTGCTGCCGGTGGTGCAGGGCAAGCAAATGGTCGAGATAGCCGACCGCCTCATCAAAGTCCGCACGCCATGAAGTCGAAACTACCAACTCCGGCGGCGGTCGCCTCGTTCAAGGATCAAGTCACGCATTGGGCCGGACGCATTCGTGTCCGCCCGCGCCAGTTGCGCTTGCAGCGGATGCGGCGCAAGTGGGCATCATGCTCGACGCTAGGAACGGTGTCATTCAGCACAGATATTTTAGGGCAGTCGATGGCGTTCCGCGAATATGTCATCGTCCACGAGTTACTGCACCTGAAAGTCCCGAACCACGGCAAACTTTTCAAGACGCTCCTACGCGCCTACATCCCGGACTACGAAAAAATCAAACCCCAGCCGTTAGTAGGAAAATTATGGACGACCACAAGCTAACCCTAGACACCGTTGCCATTATCGAATCCCTGTCGCCGCACGAAAAGAAAACAGGCAAAATGTTGTATGACCATATCCAAGCACAAGGTCGCGAAGCCACTTACCTGCCCGTTGAGACAGACGCGCAATTTGCCAATGCAATACAAAAATTGAGCGCAGAGGCGATGAAGCTCAGAAGCAAAAGCATTCGTGAACATCTGATCAAGATGGCGGTCTCCGACAAGGAACTGAACAACAAGCTTGTTCAGCTCTACAGGGAAACTATTACCTCACAGCAAGAGCCAGCCTTCGAGAAATACCGGGCGGAATTCTTCATGCATGACGCTTACCCTGAAAACATGGCTGAGTTTTGCCCGACGTATGAGGATTGAGTGGGAAAACCAGAAAACCCACCTTCAGCAGCCCAATAATATAGCCATATTTTATGCCCATCCCTCGCATGATCGTCATTGATACGAATATTTTTGATCAGCACGGCTACAACTTTGCTGCCCAGGTCATACAGAAGTTCGTCGCTGTCACCCAGGTCAAGAGCCTCACCATTCTCCTGCCGGATGCCATCGAAAGGGAAGTGCGGCGGCACATCAAAGACAAGTCGGCTGCCGCCCAGAGCGCGCTCAAAAAGGCCCGCCACGATGCTCCGTTTCTCCAGAAGTGGAAAAACTGGCCCGCTCCGGAAAAGGTAAAGACCGCCAAAGACGACATCGCGGCTGCCTACATCGCCGACTGGGAAGAATTCCTAAAAAACTTCAAGGTCAAAAGACTCGGCTATGACGGCATCAACATGAATCAGGTCATGGATTGGCACGACCAGCAACAACCGCCGTTCGGCCCCGGGCAGAAGGAAAAGGAATTCCCGGACGCCTTTGCTCTCGCCTCGACCCTCGCCTACGCGAAAGCCGAATCAACCCGGATCGCCGTTGTCTCCAAAGACAATGACTTCGCGAAGTTTTGTGTGCCACACCCTGAGCTTCCCTTCTTCTCGGACCTGTCCGCCTTGACCGAGGCCTTTGTTGACGAAATGAAGACCCACGTCAAGGCCATCAAAGCGGTCTTGGCCGCTCACCCGGAACAGTTCCTTGCCCAAATCCGGGAAGCATTCCCCGACCTCACGTTTTACCCCGAGGAAGACATCGAAGGTGACGTCGAGGATGTGGAAGTCCTCTCCGTGGAACTGGACAAGATGCGGGTCATCTCCATCGAGGACGAGTACTGCACCATCGCCTTCGCGGCCGACGTCAAATTCTCCGCATACGTTTCGTATGACGACCCGGACACGATGGTCATTGATTCGTCCGAGGATTTTCGCATGGCGCTCTATCAACGAGCCGGCACGGTCACTGAAACTGCAGGTGTTTCCGGCACCATTACGCTCGAATTTGATGACGACTGGAAAACAATCCTTTCCGCTTCCGACCTCGAACTTGAAAGCCAAACCATCACCATCGAGACTAGGCCGCCCATCCGCTACGGCAATGATGATGCAGAGGAGCCATCCCAAGAGGATTTTGAGCCACCTCAACCACCGCACCCGGAGCAGCCATGAAGACATCTGCGACTGCCGCCATTGCGGTGTGTGTTTCGTTAAACACACCGCCGGCTGTCTCAATGCAGCAAGCTCGCAGGAAAGAAGAAAGGAACATGGCGCCCGGCCGCAGGGGAGAGCGTTAGCAGCGGTGCCAGGCGCATTGGCAGAACCGGAGCGTGCCTCGCGCCTCAATTATATGGCTCGCTCACGCCGTCAATGTAGTGCGCCCTGTTGCCCTTCGCCTCCACATTGACCGCGCTCGCTTCGCCGGGAGGGACGGCGCTTAGGATGGCACGCTTGGAATCTGCATGTCTGTCTGATTGAGGGGATGTTCAGCAAATTTGTCCAACGGGATCGATTGATGCTCACCATTGAGGAGTGTGTCGTTTTGCTCCAGCCACTTTTTGTCAGCGGCGGAATGAAAGTGGAGGAAAGCTGGCGGTTTATGCGGGTTCTGAAATCGCAGACACGAAGGCTTCAAAAGCCTCGCGCTCGCGATCATTCAATGCCGCCACCGATTCAGAGCGTGCGGCAAACCGCACCGCTTCTTCGCGTAACCTCGGGGTCGTGGGCTCAATCAACCCGGCCAATTCCAGCAGCGGTTTTGGGGACAGCCCAAACACTCTAGCCAGCTTATACACCGCATCCGGTTCCGGTTCACAGTGAGGATCTCGCTCGATCTCCAGGATTTCTTCCGTGTCAAGCTCGGCGGTTTCAGCGAGCTTGGCTGCGTCCCATCCTCGGTTCCGCCGCCACAGCGCCACGAATGTCCCAAAGGCGATCCGAGTATCAATTCGTGTGACATTCGACTTCGCGAGGGTTTTCGCCTGAATCCCGGGCGGAGTCCCTGCTCCGATCTCTGCATCCCCTTCGAGAGCGATGCGGTTTTCATACCACTTTTTTGGATAGTCCAGTTTCATGTTTTTCATTATTTTTGGCGGAATCTTTCCGCTTGGTTATCCGTCATTTCGTAATACATCAAATTTTGATGCGCTGCGTCCTTCCCGAGCTCAGTCATTCCGCACGATTCCCGGTAAAAAGGCTCAGCCTTTGGCAGTGAGTGCAGCCCGATTCGGCCGCGATATCCCAAGTCCCAACTTAATTCAACTGCCGCCGCGACCATCACCGTGCCCACGCCACGGTAACGCGGAGGATTCTGAAGCTCCGGTCGATTCCACGGCGCTGTAGCTACGAACTCTACGTAAACGATGGGCTTGCCGAATTGGGCCTGTAGCCGAGCAGATTTGAAATCGCTCGCGACCATCAGCCCCTGCAAATCATTCTCGCAAACAATTGCAAACGAATGATACCCCAACAAAGGTCGCCATTCGTTCGCCTTCCACTTCCAATCCCAGTGATGATCTTCCGGTTTGTCCCTCAAAACTCGACCGGCACAATAAGCTTCCATGGCCGGACGCCATGAACCGTTCCACATTGCAAGGTGATGGTCGGTGACCTCATCGAGCAGGCTGCTTTCAACCAACTCGTTGGTTTCCGATTTTCGCAGAAATACACGAGACTCAGTCATGTTATATGAGAACGAGTTCGCTTTTTTCCTTCGACTTCTCGTCCTCAAACATCAGCTTTTGTCCCATGCGTATCTTGGAATCCACAGCCTGGAGGAGTCGGAGCGCAAGGCGCATTACCCCGGTTTTGCTCAGATCCTTCGCCGCTGCCAATTGCTCCAGAACCGCCATCTCGCGTGCCGTGAGGTTCAACGTCATTGTGCGTTTATCACTTTCTGTCATGCAGCAACATTAACCTTGCATAGTTTACTTTGCAATCAAAAAGTAGCTATATTATACATATTTACTAATCAATAAGTGTATATTCAGACATCTGAAAGTGCCAGCAGAAGTGCCAGCACAGACCGTATTGGATGGGCCAAAACTGGTTGAAAAAGATATGCTCGGATTCGGGTTGACAGTGAACGTAACCCAATTATAGTCAAAGAGTCAGCGATGCCATAGACGATTGATTTCGAGTGGCTTGTGGAAGGCGAGATTCGGTCGATTCCGACCTGCGCCTGGTGCGTTACAAGAAGGCGCGAACCATTGAGCGCGAAGTTGAACCACTGGCCGCATTGCAGCCTGTCCCGGCATAAAATGGCACTCACACGAGACTATAACGAAACCGTCGTGGCGCGGATCAAACGCGACCGGAAATTCGCGCGGGCACTTTACGCCGAAACCATGAGCGCGTTGCTGGAGGGCGAAACGGCTGAGGGGCTTTCCATACTTCGCGATCTGGTTCACGCCGAAATCACGTTCAAGGAACTGGCGCGACAGACCGGCCTGGGCGAAAAGACGCTGCACCCGATGCTCCATCGCAACGGCAACCCCACCGCGCGCAATCTTGGCCTGATCGTCAAGAGCATCGCCGAAGACCTGGGCATCAAACCGCGAGTTGAAGTGGCAGCCGCGCGTTGAGCAACCCAAACCATGAGGCCGCTCGACTGGCGACCAAAAGACTGCGGCCCCGCTCGACTCCGGCCGTGTAGGTGATCGTAGCAGGCGACGTATTGGGAACCCTGATTCAAAGCTGGAAATCGAAGCGACTATCTTAACGTCGGCTCTTACCTTGTCCTGATCTAGTCTAGTCCTCTCGGTTTCGCGAACGATCTGTGTGTCATGGTTAACGGTCTTGCAGCGCGAATCCCTTTGCGATACGTCACTGACTCGTAATATCGCTCCAGTTCAATATAGGCCCCTATCTCCTGTGCCCAGGCTCTTAGTCTCCTGTTGCAGGCGCATCCCCAGGAAAGCACTTCGACGCCCCAACCACCGTTATACATGCGCTCCAAGTCGGCATGAAAGCCGATGCCTGTTTCGTAACCTGCGCCGTCACCTGTGAGAAGGACGACAACGCCGGGATCGAAATCGGATAACGCCCTCAGCATGTGGACTTGGAGACACTGGTCGATGCCCTGCTCGGAGCCGGATCCTGCGCCACGCTCGTACAGTTCTGGCGTCACGCCGGTATTTTCAAGGCGTTGCCATATTCGCTGAATTTCAGGCGGCACCGAACCGGCGCAGACGGCGCCGTTGACGGGTCTTCCTGCCCTCGCGAGGGCATATAGGTTCTGGAAGTAGATGCGAATCTCTTTCCCTGCGAGACCCCCCTCTCTCTTGTTCGCAACGAACTGCGAAGGGATGTAAATGTTGGAGTTATCCCAGAAGATGTGGACTGGGGCGAGAAACGAACTTATCTGCGGTGGAATAATTTTCATATTTATATGAAAGACCGACACGGCGCAGGTTTTTATTGTGCCCTCAATCGACCTGCACCACCCGATTTTCGAGCGTATTTAGTTCGCCGCGATACCGCAGCTGAACATGATATTCGCCGAGAGCACTCGCGCTCGGCGGAATGAAAATATCACCTGTGTTGTCCCCGTCAACTGATTTCAGGGCAATCCCGGCAAAATCTCGTCGCCACTCTTTTTCGATGGTCTTGAGCGGTCGAAAAGTCTCTGCGCGATTGTCTCCAAATCAAAAAAGGTCAGCTTTTGGTCGGATTTCTCGGCTTCACGAAAGGCTTTGTGCCATCGCGTGTCGATGCACGAGCCGAAGAACGCGACGGTGACTGCGGTTCCGCGTGAGACACAGTCCCGAATCGGTCCGGCCAACGGCCAGGAATCGGAAATCACAAAAACTTGGTCGATTGAGGGACTGCCTGAACTGTTGTCTGTCTGGGATACCGTCTTAACGGGCCGTAAAGCCGAGAGGCGTCCAAGAGCATACGCAATCATCGCGTCAAAACGAATCGTTCGGGTGTTCGGATCATCCAACAGTGCGTTTGCGATTGTGGCCTCATGCGGAGGAATTTGATGCACGTGCCATCCCAGTCCCGTTTTGATGAGTTCGTGGAACTTAACCTGCTTCTCGTTGCCTTCGTCGCCAGCAGTAAAAAACAGGGCTGGTGTCGGTGGGGAATCGTCTCTGCTTTGGCGTTGCAAGTGTTCCTTTAGCGCCAAGTAATTCATGTTTTTGTCCGGTGACACTGCGCGCTGCCCAAAGAATAACGCGGAGCCATCCACGAGAAGCGCCCAAGAGGACTTTGCGGATCGAGGATTCGGAGGTTCTTGCATAACTATAAAAATACGCGCATACGCGCTTAATTGACCGCTACCGTAAACGGATTGGTTGATTTGTCAATTCCAGCGTTGGAGTTAATGCCTCGCGCTGCCACTGAAGAACCCCCGCCAAATCTTCCCTCGTCGGCGATGACTGTCTGCGCCTCGGCCGAGCTAAGCGCGTGCGAAATTCGGGCTCTGCTCGCGCCCCCGACCATCACCGCGGCGGTTGTCCAGACGACACGCGAGCGGCGGCTCTCCGGCCTGGACACGTTGCAGGAAGGCGCAACGCGCGCCCGCTGTTCTGAGGCAGCCCACAGACCAAAAAGGAAGCTCATAAAAAACTAAAGTGAATGACGGCAAAGGCTATGAATCCTACCGCGGTCGTCAATCCCGTCAGCGATAGCGTGACTCGGAAATAAAGCCTCTCCATTTCTGGTGATGACTGTTCGCTGATACCACGAGTCTTGTATGCGGGAGCGAGTGCGAGCAAAAACATCGCAAACCAAAACGGCCATCGGAAAATCGCGTGAAACTCAAAATGCGTAAAGAACAGACGGACTAGCTGAACCAGAAGAAACGCGAAAGCAATTGAAACCAAAGACTGTCCGAGCCAGCCCAGAAAGACGCCGATTAACTGCAATGCGTTGCGCTGCTGCTCGACGCCAGCGCGATAGAGC
This sequence comes from Verrucomicrobiota bacterium, assembly GCA_003219345.1. Taxonomy (GTDB): domain Bacteria; phylum Verrucomicrobiota; class Verrucomicrobiia; order Limisphaerales; family AV2; genus AV2. Next base: position 4,449 of record QHOP01000247.1, on the reverse strand, counting down.
TTGTAACCCGGTATGTTGTCGGCAATGCGCGCTGGATGCTTCCTCGGCGAAATGTTTGAGCCGCTGCGACAATCTGAATCTTGAGAGGTTTCACACAAGCTCGCGCATGGTTAGGCCGCATCATTTTATAGGTGCATCCAATGGAACAGTCCGTACACCTTTCGTGTTCAGTAGAGCCGAAAGCTGCTTTTCCAGATCAGGGTATAAATCCTTGAATTCTGCATAAAGCGCATCAAAATCGACCGTTCCTTGTGGAGACCTGGGGTCAACAGCCACAAGCCGCCGCGCTCCGGAATCCTCAACGAGTAAATTATTCGGGTAACAATGTGCAAAGCGATTCCGAATGTAACCGATTCGATGCAATGCACGCTCGTTCTTTTTGAATTCAGGGGCAATCTTCGTGAGCACATGTAATCTCAGTCCGAACGTAAAGTACTCGTCATATAGCACTTCATCCAGGAACAGGCGGCCCGGGCCTTTGCCTTCCGCGTAAGCCTTCCGGTAATCCTTAAAGTAATGCAGGCAGATCACATGGTTTTATGAAGTTTTCGATATTTATGCCGCCTTCAAGGATTTCACTCCGTTGCCTGGCTAATAGTTCAAGGTCCATAACGTGCGAATGGTGATCGACCCGTCGGCTAACGTCCAGTATGTCCGGGTTTGGCTTGATCCTTCGCACAGCTTCGCGCTTGTTCGCAGAAGTCAAAGCTGGCCTACTTCCAGACCGTCATGGCTAGTCGAGGACGAAAGGCTTGGCTGATAACGTGGGAAGACTTTGGGCGCAAACATTGGGGCCTGAGAAAACGGAGAGTCGTCACGATCCTGTCGCCACGTCTGACCGTGCGGCATGTAAAGCAGATTGTGGTCGCCTTGTGGTGTGCTCAGGCTGATTTGACTCTGTCGGAGAGAATGGGTTTTGCCCTATCGCGTGAACGACGGTTCTTATTTGAAGAAGGCGGTGAGTTTTTCTTCGGATTGAAGCCATACCTGTACGCGAGGAAGATCGCAACCTGAGAGCGACCGAAAAGGATGGCTTGCATACTCTGTCGTGGACGGAGCCACCGCTCTACAGGCCTGAAGGAGAGTTCGCGAGAATCAAACGAATCCGATCTCCGAGAGAGACATCGTTCTCTCAACATGAAAAAGAATTGGCCCACATGAGGGTAAATGCACCCTAGAAAATATACCGTGAGCAAATTCTTCGTGCGCGAAATCCTAGACGCAACTCCTGGAGCCGGGCGGCGAGTCAATTTGGAGCGCAGAAGGGTGACAGGGCGAGCAATAGATTGACGCGCCGGCCGGCGACCCACAATCCAAACCCGATTCACGCGCACGTTCCCACGCGACTGCGGATTGTCTGCGAAAAATTCACGCTCGTTGCCGTTGCCTGTTCACGGACAGTCCGAGGCCGTGCTTGGTCGCAGACAAGGGCTGTTCGTGGACGCGCCCATTTGCGCGGACTGAACATGATCGCGGACTGTTCGCGGACGTGGACAATTTGCGTTCGGAGCGTGTGCGCGACCGGTCCGCATACGCGACTGCGGACTGGCTGTGGACAGTTTGTGTCCTTTGTCGTTGACAGTTCATGGACGCGGCCATTTGCGTGGACTGAGCGTGGTCGCGGACTGTTCGCGGACCCGGACGAATCGTGTCCATGGCCTGCGTGCGGCCAGTTCGCGTTTGCGGACTGATCGTGGCCACGTCCACAATTCCGGCAAATGGCACGGCTGTTCCGCGTTCTCCCCGCGACTTATTCGCGGACACAGAATCCTTAGCTGGCTAAGGGGTCAGGCGTGCCTTGTCAAAAGCCGGTAGGTTACGGGAGTGCGAATGCCAGTCCACTGCGAATCAGGTGAGAGTCGATTTGCGCGTCTCGTGAACGCGATTGGACAGATTGAATGGACACATTCTTGTGCTCCAACATAAACGTGTCGCCTGTTCTGGACTGTGCGGTCGAGTGGTTCATCTGCGTCGGATGAACCCCGAATTTAAGTTAGAGGCTTAAGACTGTGGTGGGGGCGAAATTTCGGGGATCATTAGTTCCACCTCTTCCTGAAAGTTTGTGACCAACTCCTGAGCGGCCTGATGTGGAATGCCCCGTCTTACAACGATGGCTCTGTTACGAATGGTTTTCCAGTGTTTCGCTCGGCGCAGTCGTTCCTGCACCAAATGGTCTGCGTTTAATCCGCATACGCGTATGTGCCACTTAGCTGCAGGTGTCACGCCGACCAATTCGTGCGTATGGGGATCCTCGAAAATTTGCTCACCGTAATCCATTTCTTTGCACGGGTTCAAAAAGCGGCAGCCGGCGGTTGACTCTCCCCTGTTGGGCCATGTGTCCCCCTTTTTGCCGTTACAGTGGCGAGATGCTGGAAAGAGATTGTCGTGGTTTTGGATCAAGTCCTTCTTTTTGCGCGGGTCGAAATGATCCACCTCCAGAAGGCCACTCCGAGACTGATGTTGCATCGAATACGCACAACGGGCCGAAAAATCACGAATTAACTCGGGAAGCACGTCCCGGTACCTATTCCGCCTGATCGGCTTTTTAGGCGGCGGGCCTCTTTTGACCCGCGGCTTCTTGGAATTGGACATACTCGGTGAGCAGGCTCTCCATACCTACCCTGGGAGGTGAGTTTTCCAGTCATAACGGAACGTTGATTCGACGCTATTGTTTCTGAAAATACTCATTCCGAGCTAGTTACACAATTTTTTCTCGTGCCCAACAAGTGTGTTCTTCGCAATTGGTGTGCCGGGATCGGCTGCTGTTTTCCCGTAAGCGAATGTGCCAAACGGCGTTTGCTTCAGCGCGACGCCATGTGTTGGCCGATTGTGGTCAGGCTGCTTCATGCCATTCCAACGGTTCGGGCAGGGGAAAGGCAGCATACTCGATGTGCAAGACTCGGCGATGGCGACTGCTCTGTGAACGACTGGAAGCGTGTAGGAGCAACGGCCGCATCAGCAGCGCGTCACCGGCAATGAGACGGCACAAGTGATCTGGATGGTCCTGCCGTAACTGCTGGATTCGTTCTGCGGAAAGCCGACCCAACCGGTGACTGCCCGGCAAGACTCGCAATGCACCGTTGGTCTCGTCGCAGTCGTCGAGATGCAGTCGGGTGGTGAGCATCTGTTCGAGGAGGTGGACTGGTGGCTGAACGTGAGGAACGCCGTCCTTGATGCTCCACGGTCCGAAACCGGGCGCATCAGCCCGGGCACGAAGCGCCAGGGTGAGGTCCTGGTGCCACGCAACCAGCCAATTGGCTTCCGGGAATTTATCGAAATAGATGGCCCGGACGGGACGCGGGTCGGCTGGCAGGTTAGGGCGAACGATGTCGAGAAGCCGGGACGAGCCGGCGAGCTGCGCCACGATGGGCAACGCCAGCAAGCCTCGCCGCCCGGCACCTGTGAGGTGACCGAGTGATTCGATCAACTGCTCCCGCTCGGAGGCCGTCAGGACATGGCGGACGACCGCGAATCCTTGTTGTTCAAGCAGCCGGTTCATCGGTGGAGCGCAAATGCCGTAAGCGGACCATAGCTGATCGAAGGTCGGACTATGGCGCAAGCACGAACACGCCGGTTCCCGGAAACCGGAGTGCGAAAGTGTATGTGATACACCCGCGCTGTCCCGCATTCGCATAAATTTTGTGCCAAATGAACCGAAAGCGGGATTTGTGAACAATGAGCAGAAAGACTTTTTGGGCGTCACCCGAATGCCGCCCGACCGTTCGAGCGTGCCGGAAAACGGCAGCGAACCAAATCAACCAACTTCAAACGAAACGGGCTTCATTGACGAAAAACAATTGCTGACGAAGTTGCCAATCAGCCGTCGCACCCTGGGCAATTGGAAAGCGAAAGGATTCCTTCCCTACATCAAGATCGGCAGGCGCTGCCTTTATGACTGGGCGAGCGTGCATGACGCGCTCCTGCGCCGGCAGCGGGGAGGACAGCGGTGAGCAATGCGATTCGGAAAGTTCATTCGCGCGCTCAGGTGTCCTTGCCGCACCTGTCGCCCCCGTGCTACGATTACGGCGTCATGCAAGTCATAGTGAAAATGCCCGATGAAATCGCCCGTCGGTGGGGAGATACGCCTGACGCGGTGGGCCGTCACGTCATGGAAGACGCCGCCATTGAGGGCTATCGCGCGGGGCACCTTTCGCATCGGCAAGTCGGCGATATGCTCGGCCTCGACTACTGGCAGACGGAAGTTTTTCTCAAGGAACGCGGCGTGCCGCTGAATTACTCGGCTGCAGATCTGGAAGCTGACAACGCGACGGTTGAAAGAATTCTCCCGCAAACTCCTGCTAGGTGAATCGACCGGTTGGTCTTACCCGCAACCGTTTGGCCAGTGCGTCTCCGAGCCATGCCAGCGCGGCGTCCTCGACAGTGGATTCGGTGAATTTCATGCCGCGCTCATTGGTTCAGCGTTTACTTTAACCGATAGCGGCCTGACTT
>QHOP01000246.1 GCA_003219345.1 Verrucomicrobiota bacterium | reverse complement strand
GTGGACGTGCAGCGGCGTCAGCGTGCCATCAGGCAATCTGTGATAGCCGTGACTGAACGGTGGCGGCTTTCCGTCGGCGCGCGGACTGAAATCGAAAAAGTCCGGGTTCTTCACGGCCAGCACGCCCAGGTCCTCCATCTTTTTCGTGCGTGGCGTGAAGCGGGCAAGGTGGTGAAGGTAGCCGCGACCGAAACCGGTGTCGTTATCGACCCGCACCAGGGCGTAAATCCGGCCATCCGGCGCGATGCTTAATGCGCCGCGCGAATCAAAATTCCTGCCCTGAATCATTTTGCCATGCCCGTTCGCTCTGACGGTCTTGCCTGATCTGCCGAGGTCGATTTCAACCAGCGTCGGGTCATTCATCAGAATCAGATAAGCCGTCCTGCGATCGGCGGCGAGCTGCCACACGGGAATGGAATTCTGATCGAGCCGGGTAAACCTGCTTCCGTCCACCATAATGTCGCGCGTTGTTATTTTGCGGCTGACCGGGTCGTATTGGGCGAGCTGGAAGTCCCTGGAGAGCGCGTTGGCCTTGCCTTTGCGGTCGATGAGCGTCGTCGCGTAGGGCGTGAGCATCGGCCCAAGCTCGCGGTACACGCGCGTCCGGTTTTCGTAGAGCATCCAATGCTGATCTTCACACGTGACCACATAAATCAGTCCCCGCGGCTCGTCGGCCACCACATCAATGACGCCTTGTCTCCGATACGGCATGCCGAGATTCTCCGCCGTATCCGTCTTCGGGTCGTAGACCATCACGTAACCGCCCGGATATTCCGAGGTGTCGCCGTCGCGGCGATAACCCTGTTTGCTCCCAACGTAAATCCTCCCGGAGGGCCCCACAAAGTTGCGTGTGTGAATCTTGGCCTGCGCGGCGTAGCCGGTCGAGGACAGGCCGCACAACCTGTGCGTATCGATGACAATCCGCTGCGTCTCGCTCGCCGGGTCAAACTCGACCAGATAAGAATTCAGTCCGTACTTGGCCGTGCCAACGTAAATCCTGCCGTTTAATCCTTCACACAATGAGAAGTACCCAGACTCATCAGAGTGGGTCTCGGGCAAAATGTGATACGCCTTGCCCCAGACGTACTGGAACGGCGACGGGTTGGTATCGCGGGCGAAAAGGGCTTGGCCCCCGACCCAGAAGGTGAGGGCGATCAACTTGCCTGCTCCGCGCAAAGTGATGGTTAAAAATGTCCGCATGAACCAAAGCTCAATTGAGTTCCGTTGGGCGTCAAGGCGGCGTGAGAGCCTGAAGGTGATCCAAGTGTCGCTCGGCAAATTCGCGGACCGCGGGTCTGCGAGCCGCAGCGGCTTCTCCAGGGCGGGCGGATTGGAACAGACCGGCGAGACGTGCGGCCTCCTCGCTGCGCGGCTCAGAGCCGCGATCCTGACCGACACAATCTGGAACGCACCCTGAGAACCGGCGCCGGTTTATTGTTTGCGGAGACGAAATGCCTGTGGTTCGCTGTCGATGCTCTCAGCAAAAGCCGATGTGTTCCATCACGCGACGAGACTTTTTAGCCGGGCTTGGCACCGCACTGACGGCGGGTGCTTTCGAGGTTGAGCTGTCGGAGGCCGAAGCTGCGAAGCCTGCGCCCAGGAAAGTGGCAGCGGTGGTCACCGTTTACACGCACAATTCACACGCCGATCTGATCGTTGGCCGCCTGCTCGACGGCTACCATCTCGACGGCCAGGCGCCACGACCGAATCTCAAGCTGGTCAGCCTGAACATCGACCAGGTCGCCGCAGAGGACAAGAGACGCAGACTCGCGGCCAAGCACGGCGTGCGCCTGTGTCAGACGATTGAGGAAGCGCTGACCATCGGCGGTTCTGATCTGGCTGTGAGCGGCGTGCTGCTGGTTGGCGAACACGGCCAATACCCAACCTCCGAGACCGGTCAGACAATGTACCCACGCCGGCGGTTTTTCGAGGAAACCGCGGCGGTATTCCGACGGACTGGCCGCGTGGCACCGGTGTTCTCAGACAAACATCTTTCCTGGAACTGGGACGACGCAAAGTGGATGTATGACACAGCGCGCGAGTTGAAAGTTCCGTTGATGGCCGGCTCGTCCTTGCCCGTCACCTGGCGTCGACCGTCCCTCGACCTCAAGCGCGGCGCGCGACTGAGTGAAGCCGTGGGTATTTCGTATCACACGCTCGACGCGTACGGCTTTCATGCGCTCGAGATGGTGCAGTGCCTGTGCGAACGGCGGCGCGGCGGCGAGGTTGGCGTGGCGGCGGCGCAGTGTCTCGAAGGACCGGCCGTGTGGAAGGCGCGTGATGCCGGCCGTTTTGACTCGAAACTTCTCGATGCCGCATGGACGCGCCGCGAACAAGCCACGCGTTCAAAGGGTCGCCTTGAAGAGAGCGTGCCGAACCCGACGGCGTTTTTCATCGAATACCGCGACGGTTTCCGAGCAACAATTCTCACGCTCAACCCCGCCAATGCCGAGTGGTGCGCCGGATGGCGCGAGGCGGACGAACCCGAACCGCGCTCAACTTTGTTCTGGACCCAGGAAGCCCGGCCGTTTGGCCACTTTACGTTCCTGGTTCAAGGCATTGAGCGCATGATTCACACCGGTCAACCCACCTGGCCCGCCGAGCGTACGCTGCTGACGACCGGAATGCTGGAGGCTCTGCTCATCTCACGATTGCGTGGCGGTGTCCGCCTGGAGACACCACACCTAGCCGTCAGGTATCAGCCGACCTTTGATTGGCACGAACCAGCGCCGCCGCCGCAACCGCTGGATTTGTCAGGGCAATCAAACAAGTAAGTTAAAGCCTCGCGGGCGGAGGAGAGCAACCGGGAGAACTACGGTTTCGCTTGCGATAAAACAGAAAACAGCTCAACGCTGGTTCTCTGAATCACCCAGTCGAAATCCGTCCGCTGTGAGCCGTCGACGGAAAAAGGAAGGGCGGCGGCGTCCGGCCGGGCTGGAGGTTGAGTGGCTTTGTTGAGCCACCGATGGCCTTCGGCGTGGCCGTCGGCAAAAGTAAAATTCGCCGCGCCGTTGTGGTAAGAAGCCGGCAGATCGATCCATTCCGCTTGGTCCATTCGATTGAGAAAATAACCGTCGTTGATGCTGTCGGGATGCTCGTCCAGGAAAACAAAAATCTCGGTCGGACGCTCAAAATCGGTCGCTTTGAGGAACTGCTTGTATGCCGTATTAAAAATGTTTGTGCCCCAGCGTGAGTTGTCGCCCGCGTCTCCGACCATCGCGTTGAGGGAGTAACTCCTTACCCGAGCGGTCCAGCCGGCCTGCCTTTGAACTTCGCTCAGGGCACGGTCAGCCGGGCAGCGGTAGATCGCCGTGGCGTGATTGGCGTAGCCCGAGAAGTTGCCTATCGTCGCAAACGCGGTGTTGGTGTTGTCCGGGTTCAACTCCCAATCCATGGTGTTGTTCACCCAGTTATAGTTGCGCTTCGGAGCAATGCCACGGTCAGTGTCGCTGCCGCCCAGGTTGTAGGGCAGACGGTCGTTGTTGTCCGCAGCGTACAACAGCCAGGCAAGCGAGAGCTGCTTGGCGTTGCCAAGACAAGTGATCCCTTGCGCTTTGCCTTGGGCTTTCATGATCGCCGTCGAAAGCAATCCCGCCAGAATCGCGATGATTGCGATTGTCACGAGAAGTTCGATGAGGGTAAAACCGACCCGACAACGCGTCCCTGTCACCCTCGGCGAGACTGGAACTGAAATTGGATTCATCATGCGGTTTTCCAGGTTGACTCGTCGATCCCGTGATCGCGAGATAATCTTCCCGGACTTTAGGTTGAAATGCCATGACTGTCAAAGCCCCAGCATTGTCGACGGTGTCCTGATTTGGCTGTAGCGGCGCTCTGAGCACCGTTTCGGCGGTCCTGGACCGTCGCTACAAATCAAAGTTTGAGATTTGGACACTATCGCATTGTCGTGACTTACTCATGAGACCGTTGGGTGAGCTGCATGTTCGTTCCGCTCACCCCTGCCCTCTCCCCTGGGGAGAGGGAGAATTGTCCGCTGTCTTTCGGCCGTACCCGCGACGGAGTCTGCCAAACCACTGTGCGCTAAAGATAGCCTTGGCGGTGGCCGTTCCTTCTCCCCGAGGGAGAGGGCCAGGGTGGGAGCAAACGACGCTTCGACTGCCACTGCGTGTCGCTTATCCAAGGGACTCCTCAGCACTCGCCTTTTCGCCGCCGGGGGGCAGCTCCTTGAAATTGATCCAAAAAAACCGGTGATCCTGGCAGGCGAGCATCACACCGGCCGGGCCGTTGTCACCTGCCGCTTGCGCCAGTCCTGCTCCGATGCAAGCATTTCGTTTCTCACAGCCACAATGGGGTGTCAGTCACGGATGATTCCGCGAAGAGGAATGTTCGTTAGTGCCTCGCGGTGTTAAGATGCACACCGGCAGGATAGGTTCCCGCCGAACCCGCGGTTTTCCCGCTCGCTCTGCGCGCGGCGCGGCGTCAGACTTGCGTCCGATTGCTTCGCTTCGGAAGTTTGCGGGAACAATTTGCTCAGCGATGGCTCATAACGACAATGACAGTCACGTGACTGCCCGGCACGAATTTGAAGTGCTTGTGAGCCGGTATTATTCCACGCTGTATCAGTTCGCATTCAGTCTGGCCCGAAACGAAGACGAGGCGTGTGAACTGACGCAGCAAACTTTCTACACCTGGGCGCGTAAAGGCCATCAGCTTCGCGACCGGTCCAAGGTCAAGACGTGGCTCTTCACGACCTTGTATCATGAGTTCCTGGAGAAGAAACGAAGACAAATCCGCTTTCCACACTATGAGTTGAGCGTGGTGGATCAGGACCTGCCCAACGTCCTGCCCGCCACCGTGAACGAATTGGACTCGAAGACGGTGTTGCAGTCGCTCGCGCAACTGGAGGAGATTTTTCAGGCGCCGCTGGCGCTTTTCTATCTGGAGCAGCACTCCTATAAGGAAATCGCGGACATTTTGGGAGTTCCGCTCGGCACAGTGAAATCGCGCATCTCGCGGGGGATCGCGCAATTGCAGCAGATTTTGACCGACGAAAAGTTACCGGCCAAAAACTCGAAAAGAGAACCGCATGGATAGCCGGCAAGCCAAAGAAATTTTGATGCGTTATCGGCCGGGGACGACCGACGGAAGTGATCCGGAGTTCGCCGAGGCGCTGGAGCAGGTTAAACGCGATCGCGAACTCGGTCGCTGGTTCGAACGGCACCGCGCCTTTCAGTCAACTGTCGCTGATCGATTTAAACAAATTACTGTCCCGCAACACCTGAGGGAAAAGATCGTGGCGGAATACAACCCGACTCGAATCATCGTTTGGTGGCGGCGTCCTGTGTTCCAAGCCCTGGCGGCAGCCGCAGCCATCGTCCTCTTGTTTGGCCTGGTTTACTTCAAGTTACCGACGCGCGAGGGCAAAAGTTTTGCCGCCTTCCGAAACAGGGTGGTCCGAAACGCGCAGCGGGGCTATGCCATGGACATAACGACGACCAATCTCAGCGAAATCCGCCAGTATCTGGCGGCGCACCAGGCCGATGCCGACTACGTGTTGCCCGCTCCTCTGGAAAAACTGCCGGGCGACGGCGGCGCGATGCTGCGCTGGCACAACAAGAAAGTCTCCATGGTTTGCTTTGATTTGGGCAATCACAACGACCTTTATCTGTTCGTGGCCAACCGGTCCGATTTGCCCGACGCGCCATCCGCCAGTGAACCGCAGTTCGCCAGAATCGGAAAACTAGCCGCCGCGAGCTGGAGCCAAGGCGACAAGGCCTACGTCCTTGCCGGACCAGGCGACGAACAATTTATCCGCGGGTATCTCCGCGGGAATCCACCTTGAAGAAAATTGAGATTTGACCGTCGCCAAACCGCGGGATCTCGCGACGGGTTCTACTCCAAAAAGCGCGCGCGCAGGCTCGCCAGTGCTTTGGCGCGGTGGCTCAACTCGTTTTTCACGTCCTCGCCCAACTCGGCGAACGATTGCTGATAACCGTCGGGAATGAAGAGCGGATCGTAGCCAAAGCCACCCTGCCCTTGCGGAGCAAAGCCGATGTGCCCTTCACATACGCCTTCGAATAATTCGGTTTGCAGCTCAAGCTCGTCAGCGTAACAAACGGGCGAAGAACCTTTCCGCGTCTCCGGCAAAACCGCCGTCAACGCGAGCACGCAGCGAAAGCGCGCCGTCCGTTTCTCCAACGGAACGCTCTTCAGCAAATGGAGCAGTTTGGCATTATTGGCGGCGTCGGGCGCGTTGCCGGCCCCGCGCGCGGACCGTCTGTTTCCACTTTCGGAAGTCGCCGCGAAACGAGCTGAATGAACGCCCGGCGCGCCGTTGAGCGCATCGACCTCCAGTCCCGAATCATCCGCCAGGACATAAAGTTCCTCCTGCCGCGTTCCGCCTTCCGCCTTGCGCTGCGCCAGCCAGCCGCCCAATTCGACGGCTTTTTTCGTCGCGTTGCCATTCTTCAGGCTGAGATACTGAAAACGCTCGCCGAGAATGGCGCGAATCTCCTGCATCTTGTGCGCGTTTCCCGTGGCGACGAAGAAAATGACCATGCGGCATTGTGGACGGCGCTCAATCGGAGTCACGCCCATTCACGGCAAAAGACGTGATGCGCGTGCGGGACCCGAAACCAGTGTGGTTCCCTAACGCTTCTTTACAATGACGCCGACCAGGCTGGAAACAGCAGCGCCCCTCACCCTGCCCTCTCCCCTGGCATATCAGTGACACTAGCCAGGGTTAACCTGCACCGCGATTGAGTAGAAGCCGGCGTCCGAGGTGCGATCAACAAACAACGTCGCGGCAGCATTATTGCCCGTCAGGACCGTTGCGGTGGCCGCGCCCCCGATCGTCGTTGCGAATGGCACGACCACGCCCGCGCCCGCGTCCGCAAGGGACGGGCGAAAGAGCACCTGGTATTTCACGCCGGTCCGCGTGGGAAATTGCAATTGAAAACGCGCTGCTGCCCCGCTCTGAACCGAGGTTTCGCTGACTGTATAACCGAGAGTTGCGATTTCGATGCAGAGCAGGTCCACGCCGTCGAATGACACGGGGAAACTTTGCAGCGGACGCGTGGCCGGGCTTCCTGGAACGACCGTGCCGTCGATCCGGAACCTCGAACTGTGACAAGGGCAAACGCTGGCTGCCGCCGCTGCGCTGAAAGGTGGAACGACGCACCCCTGGTGCGTGCACCTCGTGTCCAGCGCAAAAAACTGGTTGTTCGCCCCGCGATTCACCAACACCGGATAAAACGCGTTTGAGGTTCCGGTCAGCGTGAAGGCATTGAGCGCCAGACGCACCGAGCCATTCTCGTTTTTCAACGCTTCAAAACCGCTGATGTTGACGCGCAAAATGCCCGCACCCTGTTGAACAGGCTGGCAGTCCGCCACCAGGGTTCCCAGCCACCCTCTCCCCATGAAAGAGGAAACCGCTGTTCCCACGACGAAGTTCTTTAGAAACCGGCGCCGCGTAAAGGTTGATCTGTATTCGATTATGGAATCGTCCTCGTGCTTCATTGGCTTTTGCTTCATTGCGATGTTTGGTGGCGAGAGATCAGTCCGATTCTATGAATAACAGTTTTTCTTGAGAAATCCGATGCGTCAAGCGGCCATCAGGGATTGGGCAGACGGCCCACACGGTAAAATCGCAGCACGTTTACATCGAACACTTCGCCATAGAGCACAGTGCTGCCGGAGGCGGTGTTGGTCGTGAGGGAGGACCAGTTCACCAGGTTGGAGGAGTTCTCAACCACGTAACGAAGTCCCGCGTTTGCGCTGTACGTGAATTGGAATTGGCCATTGGAAACAACGGGCGAAGAGAGTGTGACGGCCGCGGGCGCCACGACCGAAATGTTGACCACTGCCGAAGTGCTGGACAGACCTCCGTTGTCCGCCGCCACCGCTTTCAGGGAATAGCTGCCCGCGGCCAGATTGCTCGCCACGATACTGTATGGAACCGTCGTATCGGCTCCCACCGAGCTGCTGTTCGCAAAAAATTGAACATTGGTGACGTTGCCGTCCGTGTCAAAGGCGTTGGCCTGGATCGTGACGTTGGCCGGTGCGGCAAAGACCACTCCGTTCGCCGGATTTGTGATGGTCACAGAGGGCGGAATGTTTGTCGGAGCGGACACGACCTTAACCATGCCGGTCATGCCGGCGGCAGCGTGACCGGCCAGAATGCATTCGTAGGGAAACGTGCCCGGTGTACTGAAGGTATGTGAGCAACTGACCACCGTTCCACTCCCGCAGATGGGATCGGTTCCGGTGCCGGTCACGGTGTGAGATCCACCGCCGGGAGCACTCTGCCAAACCACGGTGTCGCCAGTATTCACTGTGAGATTGCTAGGATTGAAAAAGAAGAATCCGAAAGTCACAGTGTTCGTTGCAGCGCGCAAACATTCCCCGGTCGCCAATACCATCAATGCGACGAACACGATCCGCCCATTCCTTCGAAAACAGGTTGTCATTTTTTTGATGTTGAGACGCTTCAGGTTACATTTTGTTCCGCACGAAAGAAAAATCAAGGCAAGGCCACGTTGAGCGAAGCGAGGACTGCATGCGCCCGGTAGTTGTTTGCCCCGTTGGAAGTCGGCTCGTTGTAATAAAAAAAAACATATTGCAGCGTGCCGGTCATGTTCTTCAATAGCCGTCGAGTAAGACCCGCCATGAGGCCGTGCCGTTCATAGAAAATTCCCAGCGGCAGGCCAGCCACTTCGTTGTGCTGCCGATAATCGGCGCGCGAAAACGTGTACCCGGCCCGCAGGTCGGTCTTGTTGTTGAGCGCTAAACTCGCGCTGGAGAGCACGCTGTAAATATCGCCGCGGTAAGGGACGACAGTCGCGCCGTTGTTCGCGCCGGTCAAGATGCGCGACTGGCTGCAGGAAAACGTTGTGGAGAGATAGAGCCGCCGCCACGGCGTCAGCGTCACGTTCGCGCTGTAAACGTGCGCGTCGTAATTTCCTGCCAGCAGTTCGCCGCCAGGATAAAAAATGTTCGTCGGGAAGCCCGGCAAAAAACTCGAATCTGTGGTCGTGCGATAGTCCGTGGCCAGGAGTTGATACTGCAGCGTCGCCTTCAACCAGCTTGACGGGCGCAGCACCAACTTGACATCCACTTCGTCCGTGGTGACATCGCGCGAACGGAAAAAAGCCGGGTAACCGTCGCCGGGCACAAACGGCGGCTGCGACAAATCCGTGTCCACTTTGTTGTTGTAGTCCGTCCGATGGTCACTGTGCTTGTAACTCGGCTCGAACGAAACGCGCGTCCACGGGGAAACGGTGAAGCCGGCGCGATATTCCTTCAGGTTCGCCTTCGCATTGCTGTCGCGCGTGAAATCTCTGCTGTCATCGGAACCGTCGTCGAGGAATTGATGGTCGTAATAATCCGTCCATTCCTGCTCCAGGCGCGCTTCCGCGTAAAGGACGGTGAAAGGTATCTTTGTGTAACGCAGTGCGACGTTTTCATCGAGGGCCGTCCTGTCCTCGTTTGAATTCTGTTCACCCGGCGCCGGCGGAGGAGAACTCTGCACGAACAGATCGGTCAAACCTTCACGCCGCGTCCACTCGCTTTGGAAGCCGCTGGCAAGCGTCAGCCCTTCCCACGGCCCCAGCATCGCGTTAAAATTGATCGTGTGCGACTGCTGTTTGAGCGAAATGCGGTCGCTCGTATCGCCGACGAAGGTGGGAAACGAAGATGACACGGAGCTGAACACCTGGTTGAAGGAGCCGGCGCCTTCGAGATGCGTGTAAAGGTATCCGCCGGAAACGAAAAGCCAGTCGCTCAGTTGTTTCTCGAGGCGAAATGAATTCGCCGCCTGGAAATGGCTGTAGCCCTCGGTATATTGTCCAACGGCATCGGGAGTGAAAAGGTCTCCCCGATTGATGCGCGTCGTGGAAAGATCGTAAAACTCAGCGCGGAAATTGTCCTCCAATGAATAGCCGCGGAGTTCGTGAGTCACCTCGAGCTTGAGAACGTGTGTGTGCTCGTCAATCACTTTGTAGCCGGGGTAAGTCGCTCTGGGCGCCGTGGGATCGTTTGAGTATTGTCCCCACTGCAGCGTGGATTCATCGCCTTTCTTGAATTGATACTCGTAGCCCATCACGAGCTTCGGCCAGTCCGGGAGCGTGAGTCCCGCCTCGAACCACGCCTTGCCGTTGTCCAGAAACAAATTGCGCTCCAGAGCCGGCGACGACTGGTTAAACGGGGCGTAATAACCGCCCGTATCGTTGAAGTATTTTCGATAAACTCCATAACCACCCCGGACAAATCCAAAATCAGGCTGGCTCAACGTCAGCGACACGCGATGGTCGTTTTGGTCGAATAACGCGCGGCCCTCGACTTGCAGTTCCGCTTCCTGGCCGACCGGCTGGCGCATCTCGAAATGTTCGTAGCCCGCGGTGAATCCCTCTTTCTGCCACGCGTCTTCGCGAAACTTCTGTTTGTTGCCGCTCACGGTGACCCACTGCGCTGTCGGCGCAATGGAGAATTGCGTTTCGCGTTGAACCGTCTCCGCGCCCGCCGGCCACTTAGCGCCCTGGTCAATCCACGCCCGCAACAAGCTGATTTGCTCCGGCGTGAGCGGCTCGCCTTTGCCCGGAGGCGGCATCTCCATGTCCTCCACCAATCGTGTGACGTAATGGATCAACTTGCTCTTCATGCTGTCGCCAGGAACGATGTCGTCGTGGTTGTTCTCGCCGCCCTTCAACGCCGACTCACGGTTGTCGAGCCGGAAATGTGATTTCGGTTTCTCCGGGCCATGGCAGCGGAAACAGGTTTTCTCGAAAATCGGTTTAACGTCGCGCTCGAAATCCGCCTGCACTTTGGCCGAGGGCGGCAATTTGTTTTCCTCCACGTCAGCGGCCAAAGATGGAAGAGCAACGCCGAGAAACAGAAGCCCGAAAACGGCCGGACTGGATCGAATTGGTTTAAGGCTCGTCATCTGCTGTTCGCGTTTTCTTCTCCCTAATAGAGCAGAGTTCGGTTCACGTTTGAGCCGTGCACCGCCGTGTGGCATCCGGCGGTGTAACAGGCACCCAGTTGCATGTAGAATGTGTGATCTGACTTGCCGATGGCGATGTTTCCCGGAACAGCCTGCACTTCCGAGTGACACTTCAGACAAAGATTGGAATCGCGTTCAGTGAGCAGCTTGGCGTTGATCGAGCCGTGAGGAGTGTGGCAGGTCGTGCAGCCCTCGCGGAGCGCTTCGTGTTCGAACACGAACGGCCTGGCCTGCTCGCGATGGCATTGCGCGCAGCTCTCGTTCAGCCGCGCCATGGCCAGTCCGCCGTGCGGTTTCATGATGTCGCGGCCGTGCGGGTCGTGACACTCGATGCAGTTCATCCGCTTTTCAATGACCGGGTGATGCTGAGGCAGGTTGAACTCCGCGTGGACTTCAAGATGACATTGAAAGCAGGTCGCGGGGTCTTTGCCAGGATTGACGATGAATTTGCCGCGCCCGCCTCCGACGCGCACATGCTCGCTCCCCGCTCCGTGGCACGACTCGCAGCCGGCCGTCGCCGCCCATTTAATTTCGTCCTTGTAAAACCGCGCGTGCGGACTTGCCGGAAAAATGCGCGTGATGTTGCCGTGGCAATCGGAACACACTCTGTTGCCAACGAAGTGTGCGCCTTCAATCTGCGGCGGTTCCACGACGGTCCGGCCCGGCGTGGAACACGAGCTGACGAACGCGACGCTTAGGCCAACCAGCGCGAACGCGACTGCAGAAACAAACCATCGCCAGTCTTTCATCGGTAAATGGATTTTCCGAAAGCGGCTGGTTACGGAGAAGCTCGCTTTTCTGTCGCGCCGACATTTGACGAAAGCCCGGCACCGTTTCAAGCTCCAACTGCGCTTGGGAACCATTTTGTTGGTCAACCATCTTAACAGGAAGTGTTCCGCATGCCGTTTTCGTCAACACTCAGAACGGCAGCCTGGTTTGCGTCCGTGGCTGCGCCCTTCGCTTTGTCGGCGGACTCAGTGACGTTGCGGCCCGTCGCGGACACCCGACTTTCTGAACAATTCCTGGCCTCGAATTTCGGCAATGCCGCGGATATCGTAATTGGCACCCAGGGTCCGACAGCCGGAAGCCCGAAAAACCGCGGGCTGATGAAGTTTGATTTGATCCGTCAGATTCCGCTTCACTCCGAGATCACCTCGGTTGCATTGACGTTGGCTGTGACGAAGGTTCCTCTGGGGGGCGCCGATTCAATCTTCGAATTGCGCCGAGTCCTGCAAGCGTGGAATGAAAGCGAAGCGACGTGGAAGAACCGCAGCGGCATAACTGCGCCGTGGAGTTCGCCCGGCGGGGCGGCACCGACGGATTTTTCGAGCGCGCCAAGCGCCGCGATAGTTATCAACGAGCTCGGCAGTTATACGTTCGATTCGACGACCAACCTGATCGCCGACGTGCAGACCTGGGTGGACAACGCGAGCGCAAACTTTGGTTGGATTGCAATGACGCAATTGGAGGATGTCGGAAAGACCGCAAGACATTTTGCCTCACGCGAAGCCGGTGCAAGCGCGCCGACTTTGGTGGTTGATTTCATTCCGCCGCCGAGGATTGGCGATGTGAGCCATCAAGACACCAACATCACGTTTCATTTCACCGTGGAAGGCGGTTACAATTACGCGGTCGAGTATGCCGACGCCCTCCCTTCAATGAACTGGCTGGTGTTGACGAATTTTGGCGCGAAAGTGGCCGGCTTCGAGGCGGGTGTCACAAACTCCATTCTCACAAGCCCGAGTCGCTTCTTTCGGCTGAGCAGAGTGCCGTGCAACTGTCGTTAGACTTTTGTTTCCTGCTTTCTATCCAAACGGGAAATGTGACGAGAAGGGAAATTAAGGCGACACCCAAAGCGGCAGCAATCGGAATCCCAATCTGACGAAACTCATGGGAGGAATCTGGCTCACCGGTATTGCCAAAAACGAAAAGAAATCCGCGTCCATCCATACGATGCTTCCCGGCCTCCGAATTAGACCCTGCTAGAAACTCAGATGCGCCCCTTTTGATCACCACCTAAACTCTGCCATTGCCGCGCATCCTGGCTTTCCCCAATATTTGGCCCTTATGTCGAGCGGTCGCAGACAGTATCCGTTTCATTTGATCGAGCCGAAGTGGCAGAAGATTTGGGACGAACAACAGATGTTTCGCGCTTGGAACCCGGGCGAGGTGCTTCCGCCCAGCCACCCGTTCGTGAAACGCCACGGTCTCGAAGAGAAGAAGCCCTCAGCGGCAGAGCTCCCGCAGAAATACTATATCCTCGACATGTTCCCCTATCCTTCCGGCGCCGGACTCCACGTTGGCCATCCGGAAGGTTATACCGCCACTGATATCCTCGCCCGCTATAAGCGAGCGCTCGGCCACAACGTGCTCCATCCGATGGGCTGGGACGCCTTTGGTCTCCCCGCCGAGCAATACGCCATCAAGACCCGCCAACATCCGCGCCAGACCACGGAGCAAAACATTGCGACTTTCAAACGCCAGATCAAATCGCTCGGGTTCAGCTACGATTGGACGCGCGAGATCGACACCACCGATCCAGAGTATTTCAAATGGACTCAGTGGATTTTTCTCAAGCTCTACAACTCGTGGTTCAATCCGGAAACAAATCGCGCTGAACCAATATCGACGTTGAGGTATCCGCCGGAATTGGAAGGCGATTCCAGCAGCGTAGGACACGCGTCGCGCCTGTCTCAAACTTCAAGAGAAAATTCAAAGGATGGAGACAGGCGCGACGCCTGTCCTACGGAAATTGAATCTGCACGTCGCGCCTACCGGGACTCCAAGCGCCTCGCTTACGTGACTGAAGCGCCGGTCTGGTGGTGCGAAGAACTCGGCACGGTGCTGGCCAATGAGGAGGTGGCGGACGGCAAAAGCGAGGTGGGCGGCTTCCCGGTCGTCCGCAAACCGATGCGCCAATGGATGCTCCGCATCACCGCGTACGCGGAGCGCTTGCTCAACGACCTCGACACGATTGATTGGAGTCATTCGCTCAAGGAAATGCAGCGGAATTGGATCGGGCGCAGCGAAGGGGCGGAGGTCGAATTCCGAATTCCGAATTCCGAATTCCGAATTTCCGTGTTCACCACGCGGCCCGATACTTTGTTTGGGGCGACATACATGGTGCTCGCGCCGGAACACTCTCTCATCGATCAATTGCGGAAAAAAAATGTTATTCCGGCCGAATGGCCTGACGGCACACCGAAAGAATGGACACATGGCGCTGAGAATCCGAATAATGCTATTGAATCTTGCCGTTGGACCTCGAACATTAAAAGCGACCTGGAACGCACCGAATTGTCGAAAGAGAAGACCGGCGTGTTCACAGGCGCGTTTGCGATCAATCCGGTCAACCAAGAGAAAATTCCCATCTGGATTGCCGACTACGTTCTCGCCAACTACGGCACGGGCGCCATCATGGCTGTGCCGGCGCACGATGAGCGGGATTTTGAGTTTGCGACCAAGTTCGGCCTGGAAATTGTCGAGGTCGTATCGCCCGGCGACGGCCCCGGAGCGCGGCCTTCCAGAACCGCAGCAGCCAAAAGTGCTGCGGGTCAGGAGACCCGCGCTCCACTGAAAGCGGCGTTCGTCGACG
>QHOP01000245.1 GCA_003219345.1 Verrucomicrobiota bacterium | reverse complement strand
ATCCGCCACCGCACCAGGAACACTTCCGGATGAAGGCTGTTCAGCCGCGAGATATTGTCCGCCGCCGCCTTTGCTTCGGTCGGATTTCCAAACTCCAGCCAGCCAAGCGCGAAGTTGAGGTGGTGTCTTTCGGGATAATCCAATTTTCTCATGCGCCTGGATAGCGGTGCGGCATGAGCCATGCCAACTGCGCCACTGCGACCACTTCGCTGCAACACAAATGGATTCGGGCCAACACCCGGCCTGCCTGCCGCCGGGTTCGATCTAAATCTCATTGCGCATGCATTGTGAATGCAGAGCAAATGGAGGCCCGAAATGATGTCGGATTCCTCGAATTAACTTCCCGGTCGACATTCTGGCTCTCGAACTAGCGCGTCGAATCCTACTAAGTCGCAGTGGGCTAGAACATGAATCGCGCCGCTTAAGGCTTCCCGCCTGGCTTTCCGCCCGGCGTGAGATACTCGGAACGGATGTACCCGGCGAGCGCCTCGCCGATCCAGCCGTTCGCGGCAGACAGGGGATGGCAGTGATCGAAGTAGATTGGCTCATTGCGATGTGATCGAAGAAGCGGCAAGAGGTCCAGGAAACCGAAGCCGTTCGCGCGAGCTCGCTCCGCCAATGCCTTCTGAGGTCTGTCGTCCACAAAGTCCGGCTCAACCTGGAAGCGAACCGGGAAAGCCACAACCAGCACGCCAAAGCTGTGGCGTCCGGCCAGCTTGCGCAGTCGAGCTAACTCTTTGTCCACCGTGGCCCAGGACTCAGGTTGCCAGGCAGCACCCCAGTCGAATCGCGCCAGCCAGGCCAGTTGCTCCAGAGCCGCAGGGTCCTTTTGCCATGGGATCCGGTCTCGAGCGGAAACCCAACCCCACCGGGGTTCTCCTTGCTCTTTGATCCAGCGTTGGAGCCGGCGCGACCGATAGAGTTCAGCGGCCAGGGCGCTATGGCGCCTGAGCCATCCGGGCCGGCCCAGCTCGCCCGCGAATCCCCAGGGAGGACGGCTGTCATTCAGGTAGAAAGCGACCACCACGAGATCAGGCTGCGTCGCGAGGCCGGATTCTTCCAGGATATCCACTTCCTCGCGGGTTCCAATGTCGCCCACGCCGGCATTGATCAGTTCCACGCGCCGTCCGTCCGGCGATGGGTTGAGCAGGCGCTCGGCCCGGTTGACGTAAACCTCGTCCGCCGGCAGGTAATCACCCCACGTGATCGAGTCTCCCAGTACCAGAACACGGAACTCCTCCGGGCTCTTTCGCGACGCGAGCTCGCGGGCGCGGAAGCCCAGGGAATTGATCTGCATGTCTATGTCGAGACCGGAAAGTTGGTGCTTCAGGATTCGTACATGAGCACCTGGGACCAGTCTGCGCCCCTTCGACGTGTATCGGATCAACAGGTCCGGATCGCTCGCAATAAACGGACCCGACGCCCTGGCCGCGACAACCCGGGTCGAGTGCGCGCGGAACCAGGCCTCGAATATGCACAGAACCACAAGGGCCGAGACAACGATTCCTCCGAGGAACTGTCCGATCAGCCGGCCCCGGGAGCGGCGGCCTCGTGGTCCAGACCCGCCGGGTTTGGACGGGCCGTTAAACTTCATTTGCGCTTCCGTTCGGCCATCCGATCCTGGGGGCACAGTGTTAACCATAATGCGCAAGCTTTGCTCGTGATCATACCGACCTGCGGGTTGGAATAAAGGTAGGTCTGCGCCTGATATGCCGCAGAGTATCTCCAGACCAGGGCGGGCTGTGCCTGAACGCCGGCGCCGGCACTCGCCGAAGCGCGGCAGACCCTGACACCAGCCCGTAAATGCTCTCGGCGCGACAATGCCTCTAAAAGCTTGAGTTACAGCGTAGGCATCGCGTTTCTTGTCTTCTGCGTTACGTTGCGGCATTCTGCCATGATGGCTCTGGCTGCGAACTTAACCGCCATTCAAATGCGGATCGAGGCAGCCTGCGCCCGCGCCAATAGAGACCCGGCCGCCGTCACGCTGCTCCCTGTCAGCAAAAGCCAGCCGCCCGACGCCGTTCGCGCCATCGCCGGACTCGGGTTGAATCTGTTTGGGGAAAGCAAGGTGCAGGAGGCGAAGGCGAAAATCCCGCTCTGCCCCGGTCACTTGCGGTGGCACATGATCGGCCACTTGCAAACGAACAAGTGCCGGGACGCAGTTGAGCTGTTCGACATGATCCAAAGCGTGGACAGCCTGCATCTCGCGCAGGAAATCAACAAACGCGCCGAGCAATCGGCGAAGAGGATGCCGCTTTTGCTGGAGGTCAACCTTACGGCGGAAGCCCGCAAATTCGGCTACCAACCTGAGAGACTGCTGAGCGAGCTGCAGCCAATCAACACGCTGAAGCGAATCGAAATCCAAGGCTTGATGACCATCGCGCCGTGGACGCTGGAGCCGGAAAAAGTGCGGCCTTTTTTTCGCCGGTTACGCGAGTTGAAAGAACAGTGCGAACAAATCCTCGGCGCTCCGCTGCCACATTTGAGCATGGGCATGAGCGGCGACTTTGAAGTGGCCATTGAGGAAAGGGCGACCATGATCCGCATCGGCACCGCCCTGTTCGGTCGGCGACCGCAAGCCAACACAACCAAAGCAGCAGAGAAAACCGACGATCGAGATGTTCAAGCCGGAGATGGTCGAAGCGCTGAAGTTTTACGAGAAGCACATCGTCTGCATCGACAAAACACCGGACGAATGCCAGGAGTCGATGGTTCGGCTGATGGAGAAAGCGATAAAAGCTTATTTGAACCGCGGCCCGCATCTGCGTCACGGCATCGCGCTCGATCGTCAACTGACCGTCATCCTCAGCCAGACCGATTGTGACCGTCCGCTCTGCGGAATTTATTTCAACCTCCACTCGCCATACCAAAAAAAACACGCGCACAGGAAACCGGATCTCAAAAGCCGGCGATCGGAGGAAAACTGACTTCGTTCCGCTGCCCTTCAATCCTCCCTTACTTCGTCGCCCACGTGCGCTTCGCCGGTTGCAATGTCCCCGGCAGCGGTGGTTTCCAGCATCGGTCCCGTCACCTTGACCTCGCCGACCTTTTGCCCCTGGTGATACACGTTCAGTCGTTGATCCACTGCCGGTCTCTTAAGAACTGGAAAATCCATGACCACAAAGCGCAAGACGGGATTCACCAAAATCACCTTGCCGAAGAGTCCTTCATCGGGTGTGACAGTTGGTTTCACACTCTCCTTTCCCTTGGATGGCGTGCGGGTCGGCACCGTCACTTTGCCCGTCCTGCCCTGCGTAAACATTGCGTCCGGTCCAGCCGCCTTGTTTGCGGAGCAGCTTGACCCAAGCACGACCAGCAGAGCAACAAGGATAAATCGCACGAGAGCAGTTAATGAGTTCGGCGGCGGAACGTCAACCGGCAAAACCAGGATATCACTTTTTGACCTTCTCCCGAATCTTTTTCCAGCGTTTGTCCCAGTCCGCCCAACTCTGAGCCCAGGCCTCGCCGGTGAAATCCTTTCGCGCCTTGGGCAGGAGTTCTTCCACAATCTTCAACTCGTCAACCGAACGTTCCAGGTGCTGCCGCGCCTTGCTCCTGCTTCCGATGCTCGCCGGCCAGCCAGGCGCTTGAAAGTACAGCAAGCCAAGGTTTCGGTCCGGCCCGGCGTTATCGAACTTCGCGTCGAGGTCGCGCGCCGATTTGAATTCACGTTCCATTTCTTGAACGATTCTCAACGCGCCAAGCGTTTTGGTCTGCGCCAGTTGGCCGAGGTCCATCGCGAGGTAATAATGGCCGGCGACAGACTTCGGATCGCGCGCAATCAATTGCCGACAGGCGGCGATGCCCTCATTGGCGATCAATTCACGCTGATCATCGTCTTTCGCGAAGTCCGCCCAGTCGAAGCAGGCGCGACCGAATTGCCACGCTGCCTCAGCGTCATTGGTGCAGTTCTGAAATTTTTTTCGCGCCTCCTGATAATTTTGTTCCGCGCGTTTGGCGAAGGCCGGATTATCTTCGCAGAAGCAAAGCCCGACGGCTGCGAACAACCCGAGGATGCTGAGACGCCAACGACCCGGTCGCGCTCTCGGTTTCCAGTCTCCTTTGTCACAGCTCATTCGCCATGAGCGGCGGCCATTTCCCGCGGAATTAGTTGTTGCCATCATGTTGACCCGATTTATACTCGCCCGGTGAGATTAAATTGGAAATTCCTGCGGTTGGCAATCATTCCGGTCTTTGCCCTGCTGCTGGGCACGGGTTGCAGCGGAATTAACGCGTCCGGCAGCGTCTCGCCGGCCACGTTCTTCCTGCCCGGCCTGGGACAAGTCCGGCCTGACGCCAACCGGCCCGAAATTCCTACTCCCGCTTCCGAGACTGCTCCTCTGTTGGCCCGATCTCATTAAATCCTATGCGATTTCCCCTCGCGCTGTCGGCGAAAATCGCCGGCCACATCATCAAACATAAACTGCGCAAAACCCCGAAGTTCGCGATGGTTTTGCAACTTGAACCGTTGCACACCTGTAATCTGACGTGCACCGGTTGCGGTCGTATTCGCGAATACTCCACGTCGCTCAAGGACATCGTGCCTCTGGAAAAATGCCTCCAGGCAGCGACGGAGTGCGATGCTCCCATGGTCAGTATTTGCGGCGGCGAACCGCTGATCTATCCGAAGATCGAAGAATTGGTGAACGGCATCCTCGCCCAGGGCCGGATTGTTTATGTCTGCACGAACGGGATGTTCATGCGGAAAAAGATGAAGGATTACCTCGCGGCCATTTATTCGCCCGAAGTTGAGACGAAGCTGAAAAAGCTGCTCGACGAAGGATTGATTTCCGACCAGGACGCCGACACGATTCGCAAATCGGACGAAGCCGCCCGCAAGAAAACCGTCATCCGCCCAATAAGATGGATGTATTGGAACGTCCACGTGGACGGACTCGAATATACCCACGACCTCATCGTCGAGCGCGAAGGCGTGTTCAAGGAATGCGTCGCCGCGATCAGGATGGCGAAGATTCTCGGCTACCAGACCGCGACCAACACCACGGTCTATAAAGAAACCCATGTGCAGGAAATCGAAGACATGTTCAGGTTTCTCTCGTCGTTGGAGGTGGACGCCCACACAATCTCGCCGGGTTATGAATATGACGCGGCGAAAAAGGACATGGTCAAGCGCCTGGGCAAGCAGCCGGAGGATTTCTTCCTGACGCGAAAAATGACGCGCGAAAAATTCAAAGACATGGAGAAATGGGCCGACCGTTTCACCATCATCGGCACCCGAGTTTACCAGGAGTTTTTGGCGGGCAAGCGCGAGCTGACCTGCACCGCCTGGGCCATTCCCACCTACAACATCAAGGGTTGGAAAGCGCCCTGTTACCTGATGACCGACGGCCACTACAACGGTTACCAGGAAATGTTGCGCGAGGTGAAATGGGAAAAATACGGCGTCGTGGACGGCGTCGCCCGCGACCCGCGCTGCGAGAACTGCATGGTCCATTGCGGCTACGACCCCAGCGGCGCGCTCGGCACGAACTATCAACCCGGCGACAACTGGAAGAATTTGAAATACAATTTCGGCGCGAGGCCCCGGCCGTATCCGGCGTCGCCGCAACTGTTCCAACGCGCCTTCAACGGCGTCTCCGTCGGCAAAGGTCATCTGGCCCCGGCTAAGGCCGCTTTGAAAACTGCCGGTCTCACTCAGGAAGGCGCCGATACGGAATTCTACGTCCAGCAGATGAAAGCCTCAGCAGCCGCAGGGGCAAGCAGCGGCGCAAACCGCCGCTCCAACTCCGAAGGCTGTGGCACCGGCGATACGTCGCAGCGCGACGAGTTGCTGACGTAGATTGCTGCGAAGAAAGACGTTTAATTCTGAAATTCCGGTTTTGATGAAGACACTGTTTCTCAGTCCGCCCTCTTTCGACGGTTTCGATGGCGGCGCCGGCTCTCGTTACCAGGCCCGGCGCGAAGTCACTTCGTTCTGGTATCCCACCTGGCTCGCGCAACCCGCCGCCCTCGTGCCGAACGCCAAACTGCTCGACTGCCCGCCGCACAACATCGACATCAAACAGTGCCTCGACGAAGCGAAAGGTTACGACCACGTTATCATCCACACCAGCACGCCGTCGCTGAAGAACGACAGCAAAGTTGCCGAGGCCATCAAGCAGAACCGTCCCGATACAAAGATCGGTTTCGTCGGCGCGCACGCGGCGGTTCTTCCCACCGAGACGCTCAAAGCCTCGCCCGCGATTGATTGGGTTGGCCGCAAGGAATTTGATTTCACCTGCAAGGAAGTCACCGAAGGCCGCCCGCTCGAATCCATCAACGGCCTCTCCTTCCGGAACAACGACGGCAAAATTGTTCACAACCCCGAACGCGAGATGATCCAGAACATGGACGTGCTCCCGTGGGTGGCGGACGTCTATAAGCGCGATCTGAAGATCGAGAACTATTTCATCGGTTACCTGCTCCATCCTTACGTCAGCATGTACACCGGCCGCGGTTGCCCGGCGCAATGCACCTTCTGCCTCTGGCCGCAGACCATCGGCGGACACAAATACCGCGTCCGCAGCGCGCAGAACGTCGCCGACGAAATGGCCTACATGAAGAAACTCTTTCCGCAGGTGAAGGAATTCTTCTTCGACGACGACACCTTCACGGCGAACCTGCCGCGCGCGAGAGAGATCGCGAAGAAGCTCGGCCCGCTCGGCCTGACCTGGAGTTGCAACAGCCGCGCGAACCTCGAGTACGACACCATCAAGAGTTTCAAGGACAATGGCCTGCGCCTGTTCCTCGTCGGTTACGAAAGCGGCAACGAAGACATCCTCACCCGGATCAAGAAAGGCGTAACGATGGACGAAATGCGCCGCTTCACCAGAGCGTGTCATCAGGCCGGCGTCGTCATCCACGGCACGTTCATTCTCGGTTTGCCGGTTGAGACCAGAGAATCCATCGAGAACACGATTAATTTCGCCAAAGAACTGGACGTTTTCTCAATCCAGGTTTCATTGGCCGCGCCCTATCCCGGGACGGAACTTTTCGAGATGGCGCGTCAGAACGGCTGGTTCGTGAAAAAAGACAAGACCGACCTGGTCGAAGACGACGGCTTCCAGCAAAGCGCCCTCGAATATCCCGGCCTGAAGAAGGAGGAGATATTTGAAAGCGTCGAACGCTTCTATCACCGCTACTACCTGCGTCCGAAACCAATCCTGCGCATCGTCAAGACGATGCTCGAGGACAAAGACGTCTGCGTTCGACGGTTGCGCGAAGGCTACGAATTTTTCAAAAGCATGGCGCAGCGGCGCAGTGATTTGGCAGCTGCGAAAGCCGCGATGGGCTGATTCGAAAACTCCATGCCTACCTTTCTCTGGTCCGGGAAAGACGCGGAAGGGCGACAACAAAGCGAGCGCGTCGAGGCGGAGAACGCGCAGGCCGCCAAAGCAATTTTGGCCAGTCGTGGCTGGACCGACCTTGAACTGATCAAAGACGAGGTTGGCTATTCCGAGGCACTCCATATGGAGCCGGCCGAGTGGATGAGGGAGGAATTCAAGAAACAGCATACCCCGGACAAAGAAGCCGCGTTTTTTAAAGGAAAGGAGAGACCCGGTCTGCTGGCCCAGACCTGGACCGGAATCAAAGAATCAATTCGTCCCATTCTAGTCTGTGCAGCCTTGCTGGGTTGGGGCATTTACAGCCATCGGATGTGGCCGATCATTATCGGTGCGGGCGGGCTTGCTGTTTGTGTTTTTCTCACCCCCGTCCTGCATTTTGTGTTCGCATTCTTCGCCCGGAGCAGCCGCGAATATTCTCGTCTCAACAAAGCGAAGGTCTGGGCGCGCTGGGATGAAGTTTTACATTGCGTGGAGCAATTGCGCCACGCGGACCGTTTGACGGGCGCCGCCGTTCCCGAGATTGAGCTCTCACGCTGCCGAGCGCAGGCGCTGGCTGCGCTGGGACGCCTCGAGGAGGGCCTGGTCGAATTCAGGAAATTCGAGGGTGCTCCGAAAGTTGAGCATTGGCTCTATCTTTCGTTGCTCGCCGGCATTTACGACGCGGCCCTGCAATTTGAAAAAGGGCTGGAGTTGAGGCGCCAGGCGGCAGCAGAAAAACCTGACACTTCCGCAGTCTGGATTGATGTCGCTTACGCGTCGGTTCGAGGATTAAACCGGCCTGCCGAGGCGAGAGAAGCGCTCGCGCGCGCGGAAAAACTCGCGATCACGGGATTAGGCAAACCCTATCTTTTCTTTCTTCGCGGAATCATCTTGTGGCGGGAGCGCAAACCAACGGAAGCAAGACAGCAATTGGATCAGGCGCTGGTCGGTTTCCAACCGATGGCCCATCACGACCTGGTTGAAGGCTTAGTCCTGTTCACAAAATCATATCTTTGCGCCGTTCATGGCGAACTCGGCAATTCATCAGACGCCAAAAAGCTTTTCGTGGGAGTAGAGAGATTCCTTGTCGCACATCGCGAAGAAGAACTTCTTCAAGCCTGCCGCAGCACTCTACTGACGAATCGCTGATTTCGCCATACGATCGGCGCACCCGGCGAGCAGGTGTTTCCGAATAGCTTTTTCGTTGTTCTCCACCCCCAGGTGTCCACAATTCTCCAAGTGGAAATTTATCTCGAGAATCGCTCCAGTTTAAAGGTTGGTGGATTGTCGATGGAGTTCGGAACCGTATGGTCAACGAGGTTTGTCCCGCATCCCGAAGTCGAACAGCTCTGACTCAACCGTTTTCGCCGGGGCGTGTTGCCGCACCCATTCCCCCAGATTGGAGATTTCTGGAAGCTCGCTTGAGGGCAGTGCCGTCGCGCCGAGCTTGAGCAATTCCTTGTTGCCGCGCGGCACGCCGTCGCCATCGCGCGCCAGCACGGGACACCAGCCGGCCTTCAACGCTTCGACTGCGCCGGCCCACGTGCCGCCGGTTTGATAGTCGCTGCTCACCACGACGGCGAACTCAGCCAGGCCGTAAATCAATTTGTTGCGGCCCATCGCCGCGCCGACGGAAAAACCGGCGTCCGGCGAGTAGGGTGTGAGCAACACGAGCTTTCCGTCGCTCACGAACTCGCGCACGTCGGCCTGACGAGCGGTGCGTTCCAGACTGTCCGCCAGCGCGCCGAACGCGATGCCGCCGGCTTCGAGCGCGGCTTGCATGGCGATGCGATCCGTCCCGCGCGCGCCGCCGGAAACCACGGGGAGTTTCGCCGCAACGGCTTTTGCGCCGGTGTCGCGGGCGAACGCCGCGCCCGCTTCGTCAATGTCGCGCGAACCAACCACCGCGACGCCGGCGCGTTGCAGCAACCGAATATTGCCCGCGCCGAACAGCACGGTCGGCGCTTGATGTTTCAATCTGCCGCGGAGGTGCGATGGATAATGTTCATCCACGCGAGTCACCGCCCAGAGGCCGCGCTCGAAATGGTTTTGGAGTTCGACCGAGAGTTCGCCGGCGAATTCGAGCAGCCGCCCGATGCGTTCGGCTTCGCCGCCCGGCAACGCAAGCGCCTTGGCGAGTTCCTCCGCGCTGCGACCGTGAAGCGCCGCGGGATGCTTCAACGATGACTCCCGAATCTTGCGCTCCAGTTGATTCCACTCGCTGAGTTTCAGTGGAGACGAGTCCGTCTCTGCCGCTCTGTGCGGCAACGCGAGCGAGGAACAGAGCAACAGCACCGCCTGCCCGTCGTCGCTGAGATATTCGCGCGGGTTCATTGTGATTTTAGCCGCGTTCTCTTGCGGCCCACGAATCAGCTTCCTCGCGGCGAGGCCTTGGCCAGCGCGAACGGATGCACCGGCCCGCTGCCGTGTTGCCGCAACATTACCGCAAGCAACGTGAGCGTCCATCCCGAATCCACCACGTCGTCCACCAGCAACACCGGACCGGTGGGCGGTTTGCCTTCGATGGCGAAGGCGCCGAGAAGATTGCGCACCTGTTGAACGCTGTTCTGCATTTCCTTCTGCGGACGCACGTCACGGGTGCGGCGCAGGATTGGCGCGAAGGGCAGATTCAGCTTCGCGGCCAGCCGACCGACAAAGCCGTTGACGAGTTCTGCTCGCCGCGCCGACGGCACGGCAGTGACCCACGCGGGTGGCGGAGCGGGTTTCCACTTTTCGCGCACGAGCACAGCGGCGGCGTCCACGAGTGCGTCGCTGAAGCGGCCCGCTTCGTATTTGCCGCGTGCAACCTCGTCGCCCCAGCCCGAGTCGCCCCAGATGCACAACACGCGTCCGGGCTCGCTACGCAAGGCTTCCGGAACGGTGGTTTTCAGCGCGCCCTTGTCGCCGAACTCCACGGCTTCCAGCAACGCGGAACGGATTTCTTCGAGCAACGGCTTGGGCCAACGCAGGCGCGGTTCAAGCCCAAGCGTGTCGCCGCGAAGAAAATTCACTGCCATCTGCGTGCGAGACGCGGGCACAACCCGGCGTTCAGTGTGCTTCGTGCAATTCATGCACTTGCCGCAGGGCGCTGCGGTCGGATCGTCCAGTGCTCGCGCCAGGAACTCCATCAGACAGCCCTTGTGCTCAACGTATCGGCGCATCTGTTCCAGTTCGTCCCGCCGCAAACGCGTGACCTGTTCAAACCGTGCAATATCCGGCTGCCACGGATTCGTCGTCCGCAAGTAGCCCTGTTTGTCGTGCGTCACCGCGCCGTCCACTTCGAGAAGCTTAAGGGCCTTTTCGATAGCTCCACGGCTTTGATTCAGTTCCGCGCCGATGTCGTCGATCGTCAGCGGCCCGCGTTTTTCCAGCGCAACCAGCACCCCTTGCATCACTTCGGCCGGCGGGAACGCGGTGCGGATGAAGTAATCCGAAATCTCGTCGTCCTCGCTGCCGCTCAGGAGAATTCCGAACGCGGAATCCACCGCGCGCCCCGCGCGACCGACCTGCTGGTAATAGGCGACGACCGAGCCGGGCCGTTGGAAGTGAATCACGAAACCCAGATCAGGTTTATCAAAGCCCATGCCAAGCGCGACGGTGGCGACGAGCGCCTTGACCTCGTTGCGCAGCAATTGCTCTTCAATCTCAACACGCTCGACGCCTTCGAGGTCCGCGTGATAGGCGCGGGCGGAGATGGTGTTTCGTTGCAGCCACGCGGCGACCCGGCGCGCGTCTTGAACGGTCAGGCAATAAACGATGCCGTTGCCCGGCAATTGCGGGAGGAAGTACGCGAGCCACGCCAGGCGGTCGGATTGATGGTCGAGGCGGATGTTGTAGAGCCGGAGCGACGAGCGCACGAGCGGGCCGCGCAGGACGTGGAGTTGCGGAATCTGCGTCTCGATGTCGCGCACGACGCGGTCGTTGGCGGTCGCGGTGGTGCAGAGCACAGGCACACCGGTTGGCAACAATTTCATCACTTGCACGATGCGGCGGTAGTCCGGGCGGAAATCGTGTCCCCAATCCGAAATGCAATGCGCCTCGTCCACGACGAACATGCCGATGCTCCCCTGAATGAGCCGCAGTAGTTTTTGGAGAAAATCGGCGTTACCCAACCGCTCCGGCGAAACCATCAGCACATCCGTTTGATTGGCCGCAAGGGTGGCCTCGACCCGCGGCCATTCTTCGAGATTTTCGCTGTGAATGGTCGTCGCCCGGATTCCCGACTTTTCGGCGGCGAGAATCTGGTTGCGCATGAGCGACAGCAGGGGGCTGATGAGCAGCGTCGGCCCGGCGCCGGCATCGCGCAGAATTTTGGCCGCCAGGAAATAAACGATGCTCTTGCCCCAGCCGGTGCGCTGGACGACCAGGAGGCGTTGACGGCGATTGGCGGCTAAATCGATGGCCTCCCATTGTCCGTCGCGAAACTCAGCCGTCGGACCGAGCAT
>QHOP01000608.1 GCA_003219345.1 Verrucomicrobiota bacterium | reverse complement strand
GGGTCACGGAAGCGATAGCATTTCTTCCCGGTCCTACATTCACGATTGCGCGGCCGTTCGGCGTGGTGCCGAAGTTGTTGATGATCTTCGTACGATTGAATACAGTCACGATCTGTCCGCGGGGCAGGCCATAACGCCACGGCCTGTAGTCGCAAAAGTAGGCGGTCGGGATGAACGTGTAGCAATCCGGCACCAGTCCAAAATCAAACCCAACGCCGACCCGTCCGCCGTGGAACCTGAACCCGAGGCCGACATCGAAGTAGGCACCCGGCGGCAAGGGCGCCCAGCCGCAATACCTGTCCGAATAACGCCAGGTCACCCAAGCCGGTCCCCAGGTCGTGTCCGGCGCCCAAACCCAGCCATGAAGCGGGCTGCGATACCATCGGCCATAGTGGAAAGGCACCCAGCCCCAGGAATAATCGGATTGCCAATACCAGCCGCAATCGGTCCAAAGCCAACGGCCACTGTTGGAGTAAGGCCGCCAGCCGACATCAATGACGGACACGGTCGGCTGCCAGCACCAGCCATAACTGGGAATTTCCACCCAGGTTCCATAGGGAGCCAGAGTTTGATAAAAATAATTGTAGCTCACCTGCTGAGGCGGAGTGCTTGCGTAAGCGCTGTCCACGGGAGCAGGGTTTATGCTTGAATCTTGTGTGGTCGCGGCTGGCTGCGCCACCGGTTGTTCCGCTGGCGGCGCAAGAGTAATCGTGGGAGACGGCTGCGCGTTGGCAACCGCTGGCGCCGTTGACTGGTCTTGCAGCGACTGGTTGTGCCGCACCATGGCTGCAATCGTCTCGACCGAAAGCCCCAGGTCGTGCAGGTAAAGGATTTCGTCCACGTTCAACTTGTAGGCAGCCGGCGAATTCTCGATGTAAGCCTGCAACACTTCGTCGCCCACTCCTGCTTGGGCCAATTGCACAATTTCATCCACGCCGGGCGAAAGCCTGGGTGGCGCAGTAACGATTTTGGGAACCGGCTCGATGGGAACCGCAGACGGGTTTGTCGTCGCCGGGGTGATGGCGGCGGCGGTCGCAGCGACGTCACTCCCGGATTGGGCATGACCTGTCTTTTGGGACTCGGCACCGCACCCAAGAAAAAGAATCATCCCACCGGCAACCAGCCCGGGCACCGAAGTTATCATGACGCGGGTTTTCATAGGCTACCTCCATTGCTGAGAAGTTTGCTTTCAATCAACCGTTCAAATGGAAAACTGCTGCCCGCGAAGCCGCGCCCACGAACGCCCAGAGCTACGAATTCGCGCAGGCGTTCGACCGTTTTGCGTGAGGCGTTTGGGTTCATCTGGGTCGTTTGTCTTTTCGGGGGTCTTTGTCGTCGCGTCCCGTTTAGTCGAGTTAATCTGACTTATTGACTGGATAAGCTGTTTCGCTATTCAACGCTCGGGAACCAGACGCACTTGCAAGCGTTTGCCACACCTTAAAGCCAAAGCCTTGAAAGTCAAAACCGCCGCGCCAGCCGGCCAAAAAGCATTGCGAGGCAGGTCGAATTTCTTCAAATTAAGATGACTTGGTGGAGAGATGGCTGAGTGGTTTAAAGCGCACGCCTGGAAAGCGTGAGTACCTAAACAGTACCGGGGGTTCGAATCCCCCTCTCTCCGCCATTTTGACTTTTTGTGACCCACCGTGACCAAAAGTGACTCGCTGTGATTTTCGTCAATGTTTCTGGCAGTTTCTTGCACATCGGTTGACACCGTTTCAGGGACGGATGATGACACGGCGGGACCGTCCAGGACTAAAGTTCGGGAGTCTATTCGGGAGTCAGCAGCCTTCCCAAAACCCGGTAGCGACTCCATCACTTCGCGCAAGGGCAGTTGCCCGGCGTCGGTGTAAGTCTTCATCGTCAGGCGCAAATCACTGTGCCGCGCCAGTTCCATCGCTACCCGCGGATGGACTTTCATCAAGGACAACCGCGTCGTGAAGGTCGTTCGCAGCGCGTGGTAGTCCATGCGTTGTCCGCGTTCATTCAGAAACGAAATGCCAGCCTTTGCCAGATCGCGAAGGAAATACTTCATTTTCGGGACACCCTTGGGCAGGACCACGCCGTCAGCCTCACGGTCAGCAGGTTTCTCAGCCTGCAATGCCCTGGCCAGCTCGGGATGCAATGGCAGGCATTGTTCCTTGCGGTTCTTGTTGACCGCAGCTCGCACCCGCAAAAGCCCGCCAGTCCCGTCGAAGACAAGATCGGACCAGCGCAAGGAATTGGCCTCGCCGCGCCGCAAACCAGCGTACAAGGCCAGCATGTAAGCCAGTTGATTCTTTCCCGCATTCACGCTCACGCGGCCCTGCTTGCGCAGCCAAGTCCAAAACGCTGACAACGTGGCCAGGTATTCATTCAAAGTCTTGGGGGCTTTGCTGGCTTGCTGCTTGCGCCACATTTGGAACGAAGCCGGCGTCACATCCGCCAGCCGCCTCCAATCGCATTCACGCACCAGCCGGCGCAGCCGCTTATCCACGTGGCGCAGATGATCCGCCGACCGGCCCAGGACGGTCAGTTCGTTGACGTATTCCGAAACCAGATCGAGCAACGGGCTCTTGGCCGCTTCCCGTTCCGGTTTCGCGGGAATCAATCCCGCCAACTCGTGTTCCAGTTCCTGAACCAGCTTGTTGAGCTTCTGTTGTGCAACCTGCTTGTCGGACACCTTCAAGGGAACATCTCGCACTTTGTTGTCGCCTGTGAGTTTAACACGCGCCCGGTATAACCGGCCCGTTATTCGCTTCCCGTTGCGCCATCGTTTGGGTCTGTAAATTCGAGCTTCCATTTCGTGTTCCTTTCTCAATTCATCTGGTGTTGTTCATGCAACCGTCGGAAATACGCCTTCACATGGCTCTCAAGCATTCCCACCGCTCGGCCAATGTGCTGCAACGGGGGCAATTCGCCATTCTCCGCTTTCCGCCGCACCGTCCGCTTGCACACGCCGAAAATCTGCTCCAACTCCGGCAGCCGTATCAAGCGGTCATTGAATTTTTCCTCCGTTTGCATTTCACCTCACTCCTTCCACTTCCAGGTCTTCGCTTGCTTGTCCCAAGTCAACCCCTTTTCCAGTCGCTTGCGATACAACTCGGCTTTCTTGCCCGACAACAGCCCCGCCAGCGCTTCTGCCACCAGGTAATACATATCCTGTTGCCGGTCTTCCCGACTGAGCGGTTCTTCATACCTTACTTTCCGGTTGCCCTTGTCCTGGGGATCGGTGTCCACAAATTCTTCTGCTTCCTCGGCTTCCTGGCGTGTTTTTGGCTCATCCGCTGCCGCCACCGGCTTCAGTCGTCTTCTTTGTTCCATCAGGCTCGTGGGTTCATCCACATAGCCCGCCCGGCGCTTCATCTCGGCCGCCCACGCTTTGCATTCACTCACTGAAAGCACAATGTAGGGACGTTGTTTGGTTTTAAGCCTTGAGCCAAAGAACGTGCTTCTGACTTTGGTGATGTAAAAAAAGAAAGCGGTTAGCTTGCCGTCCTTGATGCGTTTATGGACGCCCGCCCGCAAAACGGGCACGAACATGGAGACACCGCTGGGTGAGAGTCCGACATCCCCTTTGTAATGTTCGCCGAGGGCTTCAAGCCATTGGCCACACTCCTCGTGAGTCCCCTCCCGTCGATAGGCGCGTGTGCCGGGCGTTGGCTCGCCGACAATCTTGCGCAATTCTTTCGGCACCTCGATGAACGGAAATTGAATAAACATGATAATTTGAATGGTATCACAGTGAATACAGTTGTCAACTCTAAACAATGAGGGCAATTTTCCCTGATTACGACAAAACTTGAAGCCAGGCCTCGGCCTGTTCAGGCTGGATTTCGTAGGAACGGCAAAACTCTGCCAGTGGTCGCGGGGCACGACCTGAACTCGCTGCGGCTGACAAGCAAAACAACCATAAACTGCTCGACGCTCGGTGTTACGCCATGTCCCCCAATTTCAATAGAGCTCGTTTCCGGTAAGTGCTTCGGCAGCATCCTCGCGGACGTGGGGGTCACAGTCAGCTGTGGCTTCGGTCAGAAACTTCAGCGCTTCTGGAGAGTTTGTATGCGCCCAGAGAGAGCGAATAGCAAGAAAGCGTGAGGCGCTGTTCGTAAGCCTAGCGGTGGAAATGATCGCGGGGA
>QHOP01000552.1 GCA_003219345.1 Verrucomicrobiota bacterium | reverse complement strand
AGATTTCGGACCAAGGACTGGAGCACGAATGCTGCGATGGACGCGTGGGTTGTTGCTACACGCGGCAGCGCTGCCCGACCGCGAGCAACCGCCGGCAGGGACTCCGCATCTCCTTTGAATCTCTTCGCGGGCCGCGGGCCAGGTGGGCCACGGGAGGGAAAACGAGCTTCGTGAATTGTAATTCCGCAGAAGGGAAAATTACCGAGGAACCCGTTTGCCTCGGCGGTCGCGCGGCTTTTGCTTTCGGCGCCGGTGCCAAGCGTCTTTACGACGTTGTTTTTTCCTTGGCCGGTCTGGTGGCGCTCAGCCCGGCATTTCTGCTGATTGCCGCGCTCATAAAAATTGCCGACGGGGGAGACATTTTTTATCGGCAAATCCGGATCGGTCTTCAGGGACGGCCGTTTCGAATCTGCAAATTCCGCACCATGGTGCCTGCGGCGGAGCAGGCCGGGCCATTTGTCACGAAGGACGGGGATGCTCGGGTTACCTGGATCGGCCGGATTTTGCGGAAGACCAAATTGGACGAATTGCCGCAGCTTTGGAATGTGTTGAAGGGAGACATGAGTCTCGTCGGTCCGAGGCCGGAAGTACCCCGCTACGTCCAGTATTACACTCCGGAACAGCGTGACATTTTGAGGTGCAAACCGGGGATCACCGATCTGGCATCGCTGTGTTTCCGCGACGAGGAGGTGTTGCTTAGAAACGCGGACAGCCTGGAGGAGTTTTACATTCAGCAATGCATTCCGCGAAAGTTGAGGCTCAATCGGGAATACGCCGAGCGCGCGAATTTGTTGAGTGATACCTGGATCATCGTCCAAACCATCTGTCCGTATTGGATCGGCGTGCTTGTCAATTATGGAATCATCCTGACTGCATCCTTTTGGCTCTCCTACGGGCTGATTTATGATTTCGCTCCGCCAGCCATGTCCGCGCTTCAGTTTTGGCGTGAGCTTTCCGTGGCGCTCGCCTTGCAGCTCGGATGCTTGACGTGGCGCAAGCAGTGCCGGGGATTGCTCAGCTACTTCAGTTTTCCCGAACTGCGGCAGGTCGGCACCGCGCAGGGCCTGGCTGCCGTCGGGCTGCTCGCCTGGTGGGCTGCTGGCGCCGGCAGCCCTCCGCGGAACGTCATTCTCGTCAATTGTCTCTTGTCGATTTCTTTGCTCAGTGGCTTTCGGGTCTTGCTGCGGCTGTGGCGCGAGCGCTCCGCGGGAGAGGAAGACGCGCCAGCCAGTCCACCGGCGCGGGTCGGCATCATCGGGGCCGGAAGCACCGGCGCGCAACTCGCGCTGGAATTGATCCTTAAAAAGAAATTCGGTCGAATCGTTGTCGCCTTCTTCGACGATGACTTTCAGAAATGGCAGAAGCGCATCCACGAAGTGCCCGTGGTCGGCATGCCTGAATGTCTGCTCGAGGGCTGGACCGAAAAACTCGACGAGGTGGTCATCGCCATGCCCAGCGCTCCTGCGGAGCGAATTCGTGAGCTTGATCAACTGCTCCACCAAACCGGCTTGAAATTCTACACGGTCACCTGCCCGATCAAATTCTGGGGCCGCCAATAGACGGCGTGATCCATCGTTAACGCCTCCTGGCGCCAGGAGTGTTTCAACTATTTAACCGGGATGTTATCGCCATGAGCTTTACTCGCATCAGCCTTGTCCTGTCCTACGCTGCCGCCTTGGTCGGCAGTCTTTGGTTGGGGTATCAACTTCGATTTGACTTTGCCGTGCCGCAGGAAGCCGAGCGAACTTTTCTGCTCGTGTTCGCCTGGGTCATCGGCTTCAAGCTGGTTTGTCTGTGGCGATTGCGCCAGTTCGAGGTGCTGCCACGAGCCTCGTTGTGTTCGGCGTCTCCACGCAACTAGGCTCGGATTACGCGCCGCCGCGGAGCGTGGTATTGGCCGATTTCAGTTTCTCCATCATTGCGCTGGCCGCCGTCCGTCTGGCGTTTCGCCAGGCGCGCAATCGTGGCGCCAACCGCGCGCCCGGCCCGCCCCGGCAACGCGCGCGACGCGCGGGAATCATCGGCGCGGGTCTGGTCGGGACGGCGCTGGCGCAGGAGTTCGCCTCGCGACGCGATCTCGGTTTACAGGCAGTCGCGTTCTTCGACGACGATCGCATGAAATGGGGAAAGCGCGTGCAAAACGTTCCGGTGGTCGGCGCGCCGGAGATTTTGCTGAACGACAAAATGAATTTGGAGCTGGAGGAAGTGATCATTGCCATGCCGAGCGCCACGGCCAGACGGGTGGCTGAAATTGTCGAGACTCTGCAGCGGCTTCAAATCAAATTCAGCACCGTCCCATCCATCTACGAACTCACCACCGGCCAGGCCAAGGTGAGCCAGTTGCGGTCCGTGGACATTCATGATCTGTTGGGACGGGAGCAGGTGCGCCTGGCCACCGACGACATTCAACACCTTCTGCGGGAACGGGTGGTGATGGTGACGGGCG
Source organism: Verrucomicrobiota bacterium (assembly GCA_003219345.1). Taxonomy (GTDB): domain Bacteria; phylum Verrucomicrobiota; class Verrucomicrobiia; order Limisphaerales; family AV2; genus AV2. Next base: position 4,176 of record QHOP01000552.1, on the reverse strand, counting down.
CCGGCGGGAGCATTGGCAGCGAGTTGTGCCGGCAAATTGCCGGCTTTTCTCCGCGTCGGTTGCTGCTGGTAGAGCAATCTGAAGTTCAACTCTTTCAAATCGAGCAGGACTTGATCCACTCCGGCTGCGGCAAAGTGATCGTGCCACTGGTGGCGAATATCCTGGATCAACCGCGGTTGGACTCTATTTTCCAGCACCATCATCCCGAGGTCATTTTTCATGCCGCAGCCCACAAACATGTGCCTATGATGGAAACGCAACCGGGCGAGGCTGTCAAAAACAACGCGCTGGGAACCTTGCGGCTCGCCGAAACGTCCTTAAGACACCAAACGGACCGTTTCGTCCTCATCTCCAGCGATAAAGCCATCAACCCGACCAGTGTCATGGGGGCAACCAAGAGGCTGGCGGAAATGTGCGTGCAATCGCTCCACGTCAGCCAGCCGGGAGCCACCCGCTTTATGGCGGTGCGGTTCGGCAACGTGCTCGGGTCCTCCGGCAGCGTCGTTCCGATTTTCAGCAAACAAATTGCCGCCGGTGGGCCGGTCAAAGTCACTCATCCGGAAGTGACGCGATATTTCATGACCATCCCGGAAGCAGTCGGCCTGGTATTGCAAAGCGCCGCGCAGGGCTCTGGCGGCGAAATTTTCACCCTGGACATGGGTAAGCCGGTCAAGATTCTGGACCTGGCACGGCAGTTGATCGAGCTTTCCGGCTTTACTCCAGATCAGGATATTCGCATCGAATTTACCGGGCTCCGTCCCGGTGAAAAACTTTTCGAAGAGCTCAGCTACCGAGGCGAGAGAATCACCGGCACTCGTCATCCCAAGATCATGCGATTGCTTTGTGAACCTCTGCCCTACGAACAGGTCCGCGCCTTCGTGCTCGAATTGGTTGAGCAAATAGATCAGCTGCGGCCGGACGAGTTCAAATGGTTCTTGAAATGCGCTGTCCCTGAATACCAGCCGCAACTGAGGGAATTTGCTGCCAGCGTGCCCCGCCAGAGAGAAGCACACGTGGGAAGCGAAGGCAAAGACAAGAGGAATGGCAGGCCTCCCAGTTCAAAGCTCGGCTTCGAGGAACCTTTCCACCACGTCGCGGGCCTGGACGCGCCCGGATGAGAAAATTCCGGGGTCTCCCTTTATGCGAATCCTGGCCATTACGAATATGTACCCTTCGGCGGCCTTCCCGGGCAGGGGTGTCTTCGTCCACGAACAAGTCAGGGGCCTGCGCGCCATCGGTTTGGACGTGCGCGTTTTGTTTGTGGATCGGCGGCAAGAGGGGCCGATGGCGTACTATCGGTTGCGGAGCAACGTCAGCAGCGCCGTCGCCGAGTTCGATCCCGATGTCATCCACGTGATGTATGGCGGGGTCATGGCGGACCAGGTCGTGCGCGGCCACCATGTCCGCCCGACAGTGGTGACGTTCCGGGGTTCGGATTTACTGGGCGAGAATCTTTCGGGCTTGGCGCGGAAAATAGTTTCCCAGTACGGGGTGTATTGTTCGAGAAGGGCGGCAAAAGCCGCTGATGGCGTGATCGTCGTGGCGCGGCAGCTCGTGGAAGCTTTGAACGGCACCGCCACCGACGACAAGGTGCGCGTGATTCCATCTGGCATCGATCTGGAACGGTTCAAACCCATGGATTCGCTTGTGTGCAAGCAGCGGCTGGGCTGGAGCGCCCGAGCCTTTCACGTGCTGTTCGCGTCGAGCAACGGCGATCCTGTGAAGCGTCCACGGCTGGCCAAAGCGGCGGTTGCGCAAATGAGCCGTCCAGACTCTCCTGTGGAGTTTCATTACATGATGAATATCCCCCCGGTGGAAGTGGCATTCTGGCTTAACGCCAGTGATGCTTTGCTCCTGACTTCGCTGCACGAGGGGTCACCCAACATTGTGAAGGAAGCCCTGGCGTGCGGCCTTCCGGTAGTCTCGGTGGACGTCGGAGACGTTGCCGAGCGGCTCGAAGGCATTGAAGGCTGTTATTTGACGCGACCTGAGCCGGCAGAACTGGCCGAAAAGCTTCGTCTGGTTTGGCAGCGCGGGCAGCGCCTCGACTGTCGAACGCGGCTTGAGGAGCTTTCCATCGTGAGCGTTGCTCAAAAGTTGAAGCGGTGCTATGAGGACATTACGCGCAAGGGCCGGGCCGCTTCGCCGAACCGGCGGCAGTGGCGCCTGAAACCACATCTATCACCGCGCAGTTGAGCCGCAACCAAAGGAGCGCGGCTGTGTCCACAGGACCAGCCGCAGCGGCAATGAATGGGTGTTGGCGTGAATGCGAAGAGTCAGGGCGTCTCGACGCGCTCGGCTGGTGCTCCGTACACAGCCGCGGTCCGGAAGATTCGCGAGGCCTGCGCTAATCTGCACGGATAGTATCATGAAACACCTTGTCAGTTTCTCGACGGATCAACCGCTGGAAGCCTCCGTGGAACTCAGGATTGGCGTTCGTTCCGTGCCGTATTTGGCGGATCACGGTTTTCAGGACATGGTCGTGCTGCCGGGATCCTTCTATATTGACGTGGCTCTGGTCAGGTATCGTGAACTTTTCAAGCGCGTTCCGGGCCTGGTACGAAACGTGACCTTCCAAAACCCCATCATTCTTTCGGCGGAGGATACCGCCATCAGGGTCGAAGTCAGCGACAATGGCGGCGGGCCTGTTGAATACACGTTCTACGAAGCAGGTGTCGGGGATGGCAGCGTCCGGCCTCCCGTCCGCCAATTTGCCGCCAAGCTCGAAATTGACCGGAACCCGTCAACGTTTCCGGAAGCGGGCACCGACGCGTTTTCGATCGAAGCATTCCAGGCGCAGTCGCATGCCGTGATCCACTCGCAACAGTTTTACAAAAAGCTGCGTGACAATGGCAACCAATATGGGTCCCGCTTTCAAAACATCTCCGCGATTTGGCGGGCGGGCGATCAATCTCTGGGAAGGCTTTCCGTGGCGCGCCAGGCTGGCGAAATCGAGGCGCATTACTTGCACCCGAGCCTGCTGGATTCGATGACACAGTTGCTGGCGCCCTTCATCATGGAGCAGGGGAAGACCTTCATCTTGCGATCGATTGAGAAAATCGAAGTAACCAACGCCCATTTTCCCGATACGCTGTGGGGTCACGCAACACTGCTGGCGCAGGATGAACGTGCTGAAAACGGTTTTGTCGGCAACGTTCGGGTCTTCGACCAGTCGGGCAAACTGTACGTGGAACTCTCGGGCGTCGCCTTTACCTTACTGGACCGCGTTGACACCGCCGACGAAAAGACAGCAGCCAGCCTCGTCATCGCCGCCAATTTCACCGCAGAGCCAATGGAGGATTCACTGAAATTCTGGGGCGACCATTTCGGCGTTCCAATCCATATCCAATTCGCGCCCTACAATCAGATCTTTCAGCAGTTGCTGGACCCGGGCGGCGTGTTTCGCAAGAACCGAGACGGGGTCAACGTCGTTCTGTTGGGCCTGGAGGAATGGGCCGGGGAGCATCGGCCTGCGCTCCTGACGCTCAACGAGGAAAGCTCAAAGTTATGCTTTGGCGATCGTCCGAGATACGTCCTGCCGAATGGTTTGGAAATTGTTCATTTGAACCAGTATGAGACCGACTACGTCTACCAGGAGGTTTTTGAGGATGAATGCTATTTGAGGCACGGCATCCGTCTGCGGGACGCCGCGACCGTGGTGGATGTCGGGGCGAACATCGGGCTCTTTTCTTTGTTCGTGATGAGCCGCTGTGCCAACCCAAGGATTTTCGCCTTCGAACCGGCACCGGTTGTGTATGACCTTTTGAAGGCAAACTGCGCTGCTTACGGATCGAATGTCCGGGCCTTGAACGTCGGGGTGTCGGACAAGCCCAAGACCGCAACGTTTACCTTTTACGAAAAATCATCGGTCTTCTCCGGTTTTCATTCGGATGAAACGGAGGACCGCGAGGCCATTCAAACGGTCGTGCGGAACATGCTGAAGAGCGAATCGGTCGCGGGCGAATCTGTCGAGGAATACGTCAACGAGCTCACCGCTGACCGGCTCCGTCGCAGGACCTACGAGTGCCGATTGACATCGGTGTCGGACATTATCCGGGACAATCAGATCGACAAGATCGATCTCCTCAAGATCGATGCGGAGAAAAGCGAACTGGACATCATTCAAGGCATCGACGAGCGCGACTGGCCGAAAATCGATCAGATCGTAATCGAAAT
>QHOP01000244.1 GCA_003219345.1 Verrucomicrobiota bacterium | reverse complement strand
GCTTTCCGAGGTTTATCAACAGTCGAGCGCGGCGAATGCAGAAACTCTGCGTGCCGACGCTGACAACCGGCTCTTCGGCCGGATGAACCGTCATCGCCTCGAAGCCGAACCGTTGCGGGACAGCCTCCTGGCTGTTGCCGACAATCTGGATTACACGATGAGCGGCTCGGCCATTCGTGAGTTGAACAATCATCGACGGACAATTTACCTTATGACCATCCGCTCCGATCGGAGCAATTATCGGATGCTGTTCGACGCCGCTGACCCGGTGAGTATCGTTGAGAAGCGCATCGATTCGATGGTTGCGCCCCAGGCATTGTTCCTCCTCAATCACCCGTTCGTTCAGGCGCAAGTGAAAGCGCTCGCACAGCGTCTGACCAAGGAATCTCCGACAGACGACCGCGGGAAAATCGAATGGCTTTACCAGTTGCTTTACGGACGCTCGCCGACCACCCAGGAGCTGGAAGTGGGCCTGGCCGCCGTTGCTTCGAGGTCGTCCGACGCTTCAGCGATAGCCGACGCGTGGGACCAATATTGTCAGGTGCTGCTCTGTGCGAACGAATTTATTTATGTGGATTAGCGGTGGAGAAAATTTTTTTTGCGGCGCACGTTCGGAAAAGACCAGGCGGCCAATGGAAGTCTGCGCGCAACTTTTGCGATGAGGCCAGGCGGATTTTGTGCTAATTAAAACCAAATGCCTCTGATTGCACCACGTTGGCGGTCTGCCTTTTCCCGACCCGCCGAGATCCTGGAGCTGGTCGCCGGCTTTACGTTGATCGAGCTTCTCGTGGTCATCGCGATCATCGCCATTCTCGCAGGACTGGTTTTGCCCGCGCTCGGCCGGGCAAAGTTCCGGGCCAAAGTGACCAATTGCACGTCGAATTATCGCCAGTGGGGGATCGCCGCGAACGTGTATGCGGCGGACGACGCGCGCGGCATGCTGCCTTCTTTCGACATGCCCACCACGGGTCTGAATCCCTGGGATGTGTCGGTGGACATGGTGCCCAAACTCGAGCCTTTCGGCCTGACCGTGCCGATGTGGTTCTGCCCGGTGCGTCCCTGGGAATTTCAGGACGCCGACAAATGGTTCCGCGCCAGAAACCAGGGCCGGGGCATCAGCACGATCGCCGATCTCAACAAGTATTTCACTTATCGTTACGGCAATTTCGCCCTGCTCGAGCACGACTGGTGGGTACCGCGCTCACTGGACAAGAATCCAAACCGACTTTTCCCAAACCCGGGATTGGCGGGCACCGTGACGCGCACCAAGGATGGATGGCCGCGGCGACCCGAAGATCCCGTGGCCTCGTTCCAACCTGTCATCACAGACCTGACGGCCGCGGAAGGCGTGCGCGTGACCAACATCGCGAAGGCTTATTGAGCGAGGCTTCGAGCCGAAGAAGGCGGAAATTTGCTCCAGGAGTCGCTGCCTGCGGCCACGGAAAATTTTCTTTCCTGCAGCATCGTCGTCCGCTAAAAGTGTCCTGATTCCATGAACGCTTCCGCATTCTTTCAACGTACCGCCATCATACTCCTGACAACTTACGCTCCCTGGCTTCAGGCGGCCCCGATCCCCAGGCTCTTCAATACCGGTGTCGATGACGGCGGCAATCTGCTTTCAAACAATGTGGTTGATCCGCATTACGCGATGACCGCCAGCGCCGACCCGGATTTCCCGGGGCCGAACGCGCTTACGCTTCTGCCTGGCTTTCCGGTGGGCCCGTGGATTGCAGAAGGGCCGAACTCACGCTGGATCGCCCCGCAAGCTGACCAGAGCAGCGGCAACCAGCCGGGCATCTATACGTTCAAGACCACGTTTGATCTCACCGGCTTTGATCCGGCGACGGCGCGAATCAGCGGACAGTTGGCTACCGACAACAGTCTCGAAGCCGTTCGCCTCAATGGGACGGACTTGACGGGTATCACGTCTGCCGGGTTTGCGACGTTCACTTCCTTTGCAATTCCGTTGGGATCACCCTTCGTGGCCGGCACGAACACACTTGAATTTGATGTGAGGAACGCAGGCGCCACCGTCAATCCCGCCGGCTTCCGTGTCGAAATGAGCGGCATCGCCACCGGCTCGGGCGAGAGACCCTCGATTCTCACGCAGCCCCAGAGTCAGACGGTCATTGTGGGCGACCTCGTCACCTTTTCCGTCGAAGCGATTGGAAGTCCACCGTTGAGTTACGAGTGGCGCTTCAACAACGGTCCAATTCCCGGCGGTACCAACGACAGCTATACCATCACAGGGGTCACCGCGAATAAGGCGGGCGACTATAGCGTGGTCGTCTCCAACACGGCTGGCCAGACCAACAGCACGAACGCGACCCTCACCGTGCTGGTTCCGTTTCCGGGAATTTACAACACGGGCTTGAGCAGCAACCGCACGCTGTTGGACGACGGCCTGGTGGACCCGCACTACAAACTGGTCGTGAACCCGAACGACCCGACCTCCAATGACTCAGTAGTGGAGGATTCGACCCGGTTTCCTATCGTGTGGATTCAGAACAGCAGCAAATCAAAGTGGATCGGGCCCGCTTCTGACACGAGCGCAGCAGCCGCCGGCAGCTATTCCTACCAACTGGCCCTGGATTTGACCGCTTATCTTGCCGACACCGCCTTTCTGGCCGGCAGTTGGGCGACGGACAACAGCGGCTCGCTGTTCCTCAACGGAGCGGACACAGGCTACAAGAGCGCAGGTTTCACGGCGTTCTCAACATTCACGCTGACCAACGGCTTCGTGTCGGGCGCCAACGTGCTTGAGTTCAGGGTGAACAATGATACCGCCGGTTACGCCGGTCTGCGCGTTGAAAACCTTCGCGGCACCGCGCGGCAGGGAGTCGTCAGTCAGTCGCCGCCATTTATCGTGGTCCAGCCGCAAGGGGCTACGCGCGTGATTACCGAGGACGTGACCTTCACGGTGGTGGCGGACGGAACCCCACCGTTTAGCTATCAATGGTCGCACGACGGCGCGACGCTCGACGGCAAAACAAATACGTCGCTCATGCTGTCACCCATCACTGTTGCGGATGCCGGTGGCTACCGCGCGCACGTCTTCAACGCCTTGGGCTCCACCAACAGCGCAGTGGCCCGATTGGTCGTGATCCAGCCCCAGTTGGGGGTGTTCAACACAGGCGTGGACAGCACCGGCGCGGCGCTCGGCGACGGCCAACCTGACCCTCATTACGTCCTGATTTCCAGCGCCGATCCGGCCTACGCGGGACCGATTGTCTATGCGTGCCTCCGAGGTCGCCCCCGGTTCCTACCGGTATCGCCTCATCTTCACCATTGACCAAAGCAACGAAGTGGCGGCAGCCGCAATCACCGCTAACGTGGGAACAGATGACGGCACCGGCGGAGTATTTCTTAATGGGAACGACGTGGGATTCAACAGCGGCGGCTTCAATACCTTGGCTTCGCTCATCATACCGGATGGGACGGGCTTCTTTGTGGCGGGCGTGAACACGCTGGATTTCGTCGTGAACAACGGCGGCGCGGCTGCCAATCCCTCCGGTTTGCGCGTGGACGATTTGGTGATCACCGGCGTCACTCTGCGGCCCGTCCTGACCGTCTCGTTTTCGGGCGGCAGCATGCAGACGGCGTGGCCGACCAACGCGACGGGTTTCATCTTGCAGGAAACCTCGGCTCTGCCCGGAGGCTGGACCAATTCTTCGGTTTCCGTTTTCGTGCAAGGTGACCGAAGCATTGCCACGGTCATCCCCGGCGGCAACGCGAAGTTTTACCGTCTGATTAAATGAAGCTTCCTGGCTGTGTGCGGAGGAACGCACAGTTGAACTGTGCGCGGGAAGGGATAAATATTTGGCTCAACGCCCGGAATGAAGCACCGGGCTGCGTCAGAAACAAACTGAGAACGAGTTATGCGAGACCTCAAACTTTCCAAGCGCAAAGCAGGGCGCAACGGCATGACGTTGCGTTGGGCCTTTACTTTGATTGAACTGCTCGTCGTCATTGCCATCATCGCGATTTTGGCCGGCTTGTTGTTGCCCGCATTGGCCAAGGCCAAGACCAAGGCGCAAGGCATCGCGTGCATGAACAACCTGAAACAGCTCCAACTGGCCTGGTACTTGTATGTGGACGACAACGGCGACAAACTCGTCCCCAACGGCACCGGCGCTCAGATTGGATGGATCGAAGGGTGGCTACAGACGCCACAGGACGCCACCAATGTGAACCTCATTAAGGCTCCGCGAGGGATGTTGTGGAACTACAATCAGTCCCTCGGCATCTACAAATGCCCCGCCGACAAAAGCGTCGCCCGCGTGGGGAACAAAGTTTTGGGTCCGCGCGTCCGCAGCATTTCCATGAACGGGAACATGAACGGCGACAGTTGGTACACGGACATTATCAAGAAAATGTTTTACACCTATAGAAAATACTCGGAGATCGTCCAACCTTCCCCTTCGCTAGCCTTCGTGTTTCTTGATGAGCACCCGGACAGCATTGACGACGGATATTTCCTGGTGTTTCTGGATCGAAAACAGCTTTGGGGCAACATGCCGGCCAATTATCACAACGGCGCCTGTGGTTTTTCTTTCGCGGACGGGCACGCGGAGATCAGGAGATGGCGGGACCCGGACACGTTGGCGAAGAAAATTCCCGCGAACCCAAAGGGGCCTAATGACGTTCCTTGGACACAAGTCCGGACTTCCGCGCCGATCAATCCGAACACACCGTTTCCCCCGTGAGTTTTTATCCGCCATGCCAGCTCAATCTCAAATTAACCGCGTGTTGCTTCCGGTTTGGTTGCCGACCTGTGCGCGGAGCCGTCGCCTTGGCGACGGCTCGGTCGCATTCACGTTGATCGAATTGCTGGTTGTCATTGCCATCATCGCCATCCTGGCAGCGTTGCTGTTGCCGGCATTGTCCAGGTCGAAGGTCCAGGCGCAGCGGATTTCCTGCTTGAACAACTTGAAGCAGATTGGCCTCACCTTGTTTCTCTATACGGGCAATTACCAGGACAGGATGCCCTCTTCGCTGAGTTTTGGCGCGAGACCCGGAGACTACAATTCGGCCGCCAATACGGTAACGAAAACGGACATGTACGGCGGCGTCCCAAAATTGTTGAACATCGGGAATGTTCGCTCCTACTGGTGCCCCAGTGACAAGCTCGACAAACCGTCCAACCCGGTGAAGGACGATGATTTTACTTCTTATCGCTATCGTTATGTGATTTGGTGGAACACCTGCCTCTATCCCGGCCTGAAAGACTCGGACTTCGTCAGGCCGGTGGGCCAGATGATCTATCACGAGGACTTTGATTACCATTACAAGCGGTTGAATGATCGCTACCCGACCAATCAGCCGACCATCAACGTGGTGTTTGGGGATTTTCATGCCGCGAAATTCAAAGTGCAGTTCCGACAGAACCAGCCCGGAAAAAGATACGACCCGAATTGGTTCTCTTACGGGCCCGATGGCAAATTGAACAACGACATGCCGAATACCGGCGGCGATGTGAAGACGGGATATGATGTTCCGTAACGCCCGCGCGTCGCGGGATTGCGTAGCCGCCGACGTGAGGAGGAGGATTGTCACGCGCCAATTTGAGGTCCGCCTCCTCACGTCGGCGGCTACTGCCGGAGTGCCTTTCAATCTGGCCGGGAGAAATCCGCGGGCGGCCTGCGCCGGCAATTTCTTTGGTGAAATCCAATCGCCAGGATGATAAACTCGCCAATCGAATGAATCGCCCGTTTCCAAACAGCGGCTTCGATCGGCCGATGAACCGGCGGCAGATGCTGCGCCGATTCGCCAACGGGTTCGGGATGCTTGGGTTGGCGGGATTGCTGACCGACGATTTTGTCAGCAGTGTGCTGGCGGAAGGAAAATCGAGTCCTTTGACGCTCAAGCCACCGCAGTTCCCCGCGAAGGCCAAGCGCGTTATTTTCCTCTTTATGTCGGGCGGACCGTCGCACGTCGATACGTTCGATCCCAAACCGCGGCTCGCTCAGGACAACGGCAAACCGCTGCCGTTTGAGAAACCGAAATTGGAACGGACCAAGACGGGCAACCTGCTGGCCTCGCCGTACACTTTCGAGAAACACGGCCAATCAGGCACCGAGGTGAGCGAACTGTTTCCGCAATTGGCGAGCTGTGTTGATGACCTGTGCGTCATTCGTTCGATGGTGGCGGACAACATCAACCACAACGGCGCCTGCCTGCAAATGAACACGGGCGAACAGGCGTTCTCTCGGCCTTGCATGGGTTCGTGGCTGCTCTACGGGTTGGGCAGCGAAAACCAGAACTTGCCCGGTTTCATCGTCATCAGTCCGTCGCAACCGGCCCAGGGTGCGCCGCTCTGGAGTTCGAGTTTTCTGCCCGCCACGTATCAGGGAACGCTGGTTTCCGATTTAAAAAGTCCGATTGCGAACCTGACGAGCCCGCGGTTTTCAACCAGGCAACAGCGCGGCCAACTCGACCTGTTGAAGCGGCTCAACATGCTGCACGAGCAGCAGCGCGAGGAGGACAACCGGCTCAGCGCGCGCATCGAATCGTTCGAACTGGCTTTTCGCATGCAGATGGAAGCGCCCGAAGCGTTCGACCTCGAGAGAGAATCGTCCCAGACAAAGCAACTCTACGGCATCGGCGAAGACGTGTCCGATATCTTCGGCAAGCAATGCCTGATGGCACGGCGACTGACCGAGCGCGGTGTGCGCATGGTGCAGGTGTATCACACGCAAACGTCGAAGCGGAGCAGTTGCCAGCTTTGGGACCAGCACAGCGAGCTGCGCAAGGAACTGCCCAACAACTGCGCCGCCGTGGACAAACCGATCGCCGGTTTATTGAAAGATTTGAAGGCACGCGGTCTGTTGAATGAAACGCTGGTGATCTGGGGCGGAGAATTCGGTCGCACGCCGACGGCGGAGGGAACGAACGGCCGCGAGCATCATCCATTCGGTTTCACGATGTGGCTGGCCGGCGGCGGCATCAAAGGCGGCATCGTGCACGGCGCGACCGATGAATTCGGCTGGCACGCGATTGAGAATAAAGTGCATGTGCACGATCTCCACGCGACCATTCTGCACCTCATGGGCATCAACCACGAGAAGCTGACCTATCGCTACAGCGGGCGCGATTTCCGGCTCACGGATGTTTACGGAAATGTGGTGAAGGAGATTTTGGCTTAGCCGTCGGTATCAGTCGCGCGCCCTCACCCGGCCTTCGGCCACCCCTCTCTCCGGGAATCTTGTAGCCGCCGACGTGAGTCGGCGCACGTGTTTGCTTTCCAAGGCAGAGGATTAGCGCCGACTCACGTCGGCGGCTACGGTTCAGGGGTTTCAACGCGCTTTGTCCTGCTACGGCGATGATTTGCGTGTTCGGCGGTTTGAGCTGAGTGGACAGGCTAAATCGTAGCGGCTGCAATGGCATTGTAAGCGAGGTGACATACAATCGAAGGCCAAAGGCTTCCGGTACGCTCACGTAGAATGCATGCCGCCACATTCACACCTCCAATCGAAATCAGACCATGCAGTGAGCGGAACGAACGGTCGGCGTGGAGCAGGAGTGCTATTCCAACGACCAAAGCCGAGCTGACTGAGATCGAGTATCGATTGCGAAACGCCCGGTACACCAAGCCCCGGAAAAACGGCTCCTCAAAGAAAGGCGCTAACAAAGCGGCAAGCAGGAGAAGGTTGAACGACGTTCGGCGTTGCAGGTGACTCAAGCCACCAGCGAAGACATAGATCGTCACCACCTGAATTAGAACTCCGGCAGCAGCCGCAACAGCAATGCACTCGCGGGACACGCGTAACAAGGCGAAGCTTTCCTTAAATTGTCGCACGGTGCGAACGCCAGAAAAGCTTGTGGTGACTGTAAACGTCACGATTCCAATGAGTATGCCCAGAATCCCAAGCTGATTGTCCGTGTAGAATCCGCGCTGGTCAGAGTGTTTATCGACCATCGCCAGGTAGAAAAAGCCCAAAGGGATGAGAGCGGCGACCAAAAAGAGCAAGCAAAGCCAAGCCGTTTTGGGCCGCCAGCGTTCGGAAAGGGATGTCGTAGCTTCGGCAACGCACTCTTTTATCGCCGTCGTGGCTCCACACTCCTGGCTTGCTTCCTCAGCGACGGACTGCGCCGGCGCCGAAGAAGTAGCGACAAATTCCGGAGTGCCACACTCGCGGCAGGAGGTTGCGTCGTCGCCATTTTCTCGTCCGCAGTATGCGCACTTTTTCATTTGCCTTGTCCAGTCGCCCTCCGCAGGACTGCCGTGGCGCGGAACGCTGCACCGTCCGCTCGCACCGTATCGGCCGAGCGACGTCAAGAGCAGAATTGTGCGACACGCCTCTACGGCGCAATGTTTCGGAAGCCTGCGTTCCTCAACCCGCGCTGAATCTCCTGCGCTTTCATGAACGTTTTCCACTCACGGCCGGTTCGATAGTTCTCGATCATGATGAGGATCGGCCCTTGATCGATGCCGAGGACTTCAGTGTCCCACCAGTTGGCGGTGAGATTGAAGGCGTCGCAAAAACCGTAAGGCGTCCAGATCCTCGGCCGGAATTGATCGTAGAAGTGGCGCAAGGTCGGGACGCAGACTTCCGGCGCGAACGGAATCGAGCCGCCAACGGCAGTCGGGGCGATGGTGCCGTCGTCGTTTTCCGGCGGCGGCGCGCCGCGAGCGGAGTAGGCCTGAAACTTGCCGAATCCGGGGCCGTCGCAGGCTGTCAGACCCCAGACCAGTTCGCCGTAGCCTTTGAACTCGCCCGGATTGAGGATGCAGTAAGCGCGCTGCGCGAGCGTGGCGCGGCGTGAGTTCTCGAAGTAATCGATGCCTTTGGCGCGCAGGTAATCGTCGGCGATGCCGCGGAAATCGATCCAGCAATGCGAGTATTGATGGCCAAACAACGGCGGGAAATGGACAAAGCTTTGGTCGTAGCTGGTTTTCCATTGATAACCGCGCGTCCATTCGTGCCAGCATTCTGGCGGGAGCGCATGGGTGGGAGCGCCAAGACCAAGCAGATAAAGGATCATCGCCTCGTTGTAGCCGATCCACCGGCTCTTGATGAAACCGCTCTCCGGGCGCCAGCCCATAGTGAGTGACGCGCTTTCGTTTCCCCTCACCCGGTCCCGCGTCTGCGGGACCACCCTCTCCCCATCCGATGGGGAGAGGGACGGGGTGAGGGGTCGCATTGGGTTTGTCATCCAGTGCCAATCAACGCGGTTGTAGATGTGGTTTGCGAGTTCGCGAATAGTGGCTTCATCCGCATGAACGCCGTCAAAGTATTCGCGCGCATAGAGTATCCCGGCCAGGAGAAGTCCGGTGTCGATGGAGGACAACTCGCAATTCCACGCGCGCAGGCCGGTGTTCATGTCGAGGAAATGGTGAAACCAACCGTTACATCCGATGGTGCCGGCCACGTTCGTTCCTTGCGGCTTCTCCCAAAACACTTTCAAGGCTGCGAGTACGCGAGTGCGACCCTGTTCGCGCGTGATCCAGCCGTGGTCGATGCCGATGCCGATGGCCGTCAAACCGAACCCGACGGCGGCGATGCTGCAATAGGAATCGGTTCGGGAACGGTCGCGGACGAGGCCGTTCGCCGGGTTGGCTTCCAGCCAGAAGTAATCGAAGGCCTTTCGCTGCAGGAATTCGAGGAATTGGGCGTCGTTTTGAAACTTTTCCGGTGGCGGAGCCAGAGGCGCGGCACCGGCTGAAACCAGGGCGGTCAAGCACAGGAAGACGAGCGACAGCCGGGTCACACACAGACGGTGAGTCGCACCGGGTGTTGAGTCAAGGCCGCAGAGCGTACTGGAGAGTGGGTGAATCTTACTTTCTTGCAGGGCGCATGGGCGGCTAGTGCTAGTGGCACGGGCGTCCCGCCCGTGAGTTTCTGGTTTGGAGCAAACGGGCGGTCACTAGCATGGCAAGAAACTGACTGCACCCCTCATGGGCGAACCAGAAGATTTTTCTCTCGCTTCCAGCCAATCCGTGTTAATCGGTGTTCATCCGTGGTTGATTCATGAGCAAAACAACTGACATCCGCGTGGTCGGCGCGCGCCTGTATTTCATCCCGATTCAGATGCGCATCCCGTTGAAGTTCGGGACGGAGACTGTGACCGCGGTGACTTGCGCCCGCGCGTGCGTGCGGGTCTCGGACGCGGTCGGTCGCACGGCTGAAGGATGGGGCGAGACGCCGCTGAGCGTGCAATGGGTGTGGCCGAGCAAAACGGAGTATGAAGTCCGGCATCGGGCTTTGAAGAACTGTTGCGTCAAACTGGCCGAGGCTTGGACCGGGTTCGGAGGGTTCGGCCACGCGCTGGAGATCGGGCATGATTTCCAGGAGAAAGTTCTCCCGGTTTGTCTGCAAGAATTGAATCGCGCGGCGAATAGGGCAGGGGAGGCCATTCCCTGGCTCGCGGCGTTGCTCTGCTGTTCGGTTTTCGACCAGGCTGTCCACGATGCTTACGGCAATTTGCACCAACGACCAGTCTATGACACGTACGGACCGGAATTCGTGAGCCGTGATCTTTCCAGGTTCCTTCAACCGGCCGACGATGCGGCGGTTTCGTTCAAGGGGAAGTTCATCCAGGATTTTCTGCTGCCGAAGCGAGTGGATCGGCTCCGTGCGTGGCATTTGGTCGGAGGAGTTGATCTGCTGGATCAATCCGAGTTGACCGGCAGCGAACCGGACGATGGTTATCCGGTGTTGCTGTCCGACTGGGTTCGGCGCGACGGTTTGAAATGTTTAAAAGTCAAGTTGCGCGGCAATGATGCGGAGTGGGACTTTCAACGGATGGTCAACGTTGGCCGAATTGCGGTTGAACACGGAGTTGAGCATCTGTCCGCAGACTTCAATTGCACCGTGACCCATCCGGCTTACGTGAACGAAGTGCTGGATCGACTCCACCGCGAGCATCCGCGTAACTTCGCTATGACCCTCTACGTGGAGCAGCCGTTCCCTTACCAATTGGAACAACACCGCATCGACGTCCACAGCGTCTCGGCGCGCAAGTCGCTGTTCCTCGATGAAAGCGCGCACGACTGGCGGCTGGTAAAGCTTGGCCGCGAGTTGGGCTGGAACGGCGTTGCGCTCAAGACGTGCAAAACGCAAACCGGCGCGTTGCTCAGCGCGTGTTGGGCCAAAGCGCACGGCATGCAACTGATGGTGCAGGACCTGACGAATCCGATGCTGGCTCAAATCCCACACCTGCTCCTCGCGGCCCACGTCGGCACCATCATGGGTGTGGAGACCAACGCGATGCAGTTTTATCCCGATGCTTCCACCCCCGAAGCGGCCGTGCATCGGGGCATCTACCAGCGGCGCGAGGGAATGGTTGATCTTTCGACGGTGCATGGACCTGGGTTTGGTTATCGCTTGAAGGAAATCAACCGTCAGTTGCCGCGGCCTGCCGCCGAATTCCAAGTCTGACTTGCGGGTTTGCGTCACTCGGCATTAGTCAGCGACCTCCGGCAAAGCCGGAGGCTTGAAATTGTGAACCGCTCAAAGCGGGTTATTCTTGGAGCCGCTCAAAGCGGCTTTCGCCTGCGAACAGTCCCAACTGATCCAGGCGTTGGTCTTCCTTCTCTTGCTCTCGGATATAGAGACGCACGGCAGCTTC
>QHOP01000148.1:14814-21945 GCA_003219345.1 Verrucomicrobiota bacterium | reverse complement strand
TTTCCTGCAAAACCAGCAAACGCCGGTGAAGGATGGCGACGAAATCAGCATCATCCCCGCGATTGCGGGCGGCTAAGCTGCACTCAGGAAGCACCCAACCCACATCACGCCACAGCTCATGCCGACTCGCGCAAAAGAATCAAGGCCAACTTCCTCCGCCGGCCCTCCGCCGCAAACGACCCGCTTGTGGTTGATGTATCCGCCCCGACTGATCAAAACACCCGTCGTCTGGCAACTGGGACACAAATTCAACGTCGTCACCAACGTTCGACAGGCCAGCGTGACCGATGAAATCGGTGTCGTTTGCCTCGAACTGGAAGGCCAGCGCGGCGAAATCAAAACCGCCATCAAATGGCTGGAGAAAATGGGTATCAGCGTGGAGCCGGTCGAGATCAACGTGATCGAGAGCTAGGATTACTGGCTTGACCGTTGAGTTAGCGTGGGTTATACCGATGCCATCGTTAGCCCAGCAGCGAAACAACCAACCTTAAAGGTCCTATGACAAAGCGTGACTTGGTCATCCGCATCAGCAGCGAGACCAGCCTGGTTCAGCAAAGCGTCCTCGACGTCGTCCAGAAGACCCTCGATTACATCGCTGAAGCTGTTGCCCAGGGGAAAAAAGTTGAACTGCGAAACTTTGGAGTATTCGAAGTCAAAGTGCGCAAGGCCCGCATTGGCCGCAATCCGAACGCTCCGGCCAACGACGTCCGCATCCCGCCGCGCGCGGTGGTCAAGTTCAAGCCCGGCAAAGAAATGCGCGAGGCGGTGCTCAAACTCACGCCGGACGGAGGCGCGCAACCGTCAGCTCAACCCAAGCCTTGAGCTCGTCTTTTCGGGCGCTTTTTTGAAAAGGCAACGCCCGACTCTCGCGGGCTTGTTCGGCGTCCCGCCGAACGCCCTGTCGCTTCCTTCCCTCCGCGCTCATTCGTGAAATTCGCGTCTCGCTTTTCTTTCTTGTGCTTTTCGAGCCCCTTTGTTGCTAAATAGCCGCATGGAACGTTTGCCGGGTTTCCGCGACTTTTATCCCGAACCGCTCCCGCACCAGGATGTCTGGAGCGCCGATGTGCGGAATTACATTTTTGATACGTGGCGCAACGTCGCCCGGCGCTACGGCTTTCGCGAATACGACGGCCCGCCCCTCGAACCGCTGGAGCTTTATACGACCAAAAGCGGCGACGAAATCGTCGGCCAACTCTACAACTTCACGGACAAAGGCGACCGGGCCGTGGCGTTGCGGCCGGAAATGACGCCCACGCTTGCCCGCATGGTCGCCGCGCACGCGCGCAACTACAAAAAGCCGATCAAATGGTTCGCCATCCCGCAACTCTTCCGCTACGAACGTCAGCAAAAAGGCCGGCTGCGCGAACACTTCCAGTTCAACGCTGACATCTTCGGCGAGACCGATCCGGCCGCTGATGCGGAATTGATCGCGCTACTCATTGATTCACTCCGCGCATTAAAACTTACTGCCGACGATTTCGTGATCCGCCTCAGCAGCCGCAACGCATGGCACGAGTTTTTCCAACGCGGAACGCGGAACGCGGAACGCGGAACTCACACCCCAGACCCCCAACCCCAGACCCCAGACGCCAGACCCCAGACCCCAGACGCCGCCGAATACGAGTTTTACCAGATCATCGACAAGCTGGAGCGTGAGGACCCGGCCCAGAGCGACGCGAAGCTTAAGGCGCTCGGCTTTTCACTCGACGCAGTGAGGGGGTTTATTGCCGCGGCGAAACCAACCGTCGAACTCGGCGCGATCCTCCAGAACCTCACGGCGCGTGGCCTCGGCGACTTCGTGAAGATCGACTACAACGTCATTCGCGGCCTGGCTTATTACACCGGGCCGGTCTTCGAGGCGTTTGACAAAAAGGGCGAGTTCCGCGCCATTGCCGGCGGCGGCCGTTACGACAACCTCGTCAAACTCATCTCCGGCGGCAAAGTGGAGTCGTCCGGGCTCGGCTTCGGCATGGGCGATGTGGTGCTGACGGAGTTGCTTAAAGAACGCGGGCTGCTGCCGCCGTTCGACACCGGCCTTGATGCTTTTTGCCTGATTGAAGACGAGTCGCTGCGCGCTGAGAGCCTGAAACTCATTCACGACTTGCGCGCTGCCGGTTTGGCTGTGGACTACCCGTTGACGCCCGCCAAACCGGACAAGCAGTTCAAGCGAGCGCTCGAATTGAAGGCTGCGTTCACTGTGAAACTCGACAAAAAGTCAATTGTGCAAATCCGAAATCTCGAGACTCGCGAAGAAAAGGCAGTCGATCTTGTTGAAGCGACCGCATTATTGCGCAAAGGGCAAACTCATCAACGGCGGTAAACTCGTTCGTTATGAACGAAATTGCTACGCATCCCGGCCGGAAAGACTGGATCGCCAGTGTCGTCAGTTTCCCGATGCTCACCTCGATTGGCGCGATCGTGCCATTGCTGCTCCTCACCTCGTTCCGCGTCCATTCCTCAACTGGCCGTGCCCCTCCGGTGGCCATTTTGGGATGTCTGCTTTTTGGGGCGGCCGTTGCGTTCTGGTTCGTCAGACGAATGATTAGCCGTCAGTATTGGCGGCTGACCCAGTCGGAGTTGATCGGAGGGATGAGTGGAAGAATCCACCTTCCTTTGTCAGCGGTGGAAAAGATTATCATTGGACTGCCAACCAAGTGGCCCATTCCAGGAATGGACAGATTCATTTCACCTGAGCGGCAACATGCTTTTGCTGCGATAAAAGGAGCCTCGTTACTGATCGTGTTCCAAAACGGCGCTTTGCTTCCCCTGAGTCTTTATGCCACGCCAAACGGCACAGCCCTCATGAATGAACTGGTGAGCCGCTTGAAGGATCGTGTGGTGCAAAACTATAGTTATTCGAAAGAGGAAGTCAGGCTTTTGCGCGGCGCTGATCCAAATGTTCTGATCTTGAGGTAAAGAGGTTTTTCGTACTGATTGCTGAAAAGAAGGAAGTCGTTTACGAATTTCGCATGACGAAAGAACCGGAGCGCATCACCGTTAACCTCGGCGAGATCGCGAAACGCGCGTGGAGGTGATTGTAAGGTCACGAGCCGTGATTTTGAATTATCAAACCAACGATTGATTGCGCACGCATTGGGGCTCATGAACCGTAGCAGCCGACGTGAGGAGGCTCCAACTTCCTTCAGCTCGAAATAGAATGAGCCTCCTCACGTCGGCTGCTACGAGGTTCATGGGTAGCCTCCACGACTTTTCTGTCGCGCATTGGGACCATGAACCCAATCGTTCTCGTCTTCGTCCTCGAAACCAAGAGGACGAATCGAGGGCGAGGACGAGAACGACGAGGAGGACGACGGGGAAGGGAAACCGTGGGCGACATGTTACTCGATCACACCGCCGCCCAAACACACTTCCTCGTCGTAGAAGACTGCTGATTGACCGGAAGCAATCCCCTGGTCCGGCTCGGTCAGCGTGACTTCCCAGCGACCGTCGTCGAGCGGGCGGAGCTGGCAATCGGCGAGACGCGGACCGTGCCGGACCTTGGCCTGCAATTGCAGTCGCTGCGGCTCGCCCCCGATCCAATTCACCGAACTTACGTTAAACTGTCGTCGGGCGTGATCGAGAAATCGGTCGGAGTGCGATACGTAAACCCGGTTGGCCAGCACGTCCTTCTTAACGACATACCAGGGACCGCCCGCCAGACCGATGCCTTTGCGCTGGCCGATGGTGTAAAACCAGAAACCGCGATGTCCGGCGAGGGTTCGCCCCGTCTCCAGCTCCACAATTTCACCCGCGCGTTCGCCGAGGTGATGACGCACGAACTCCGGATACTTGATTTTGCCGAGGAAACAAATCCCCTGGCTGTCCTTGCGGCTGCGATTGGGCAGATCGTACTCACGCGCCAGCCGTCGCACGCCGTCCTTGCGCAGGTGGCCGATGGGAAACCAAAGGCGGCCAAGTTGTTTCTGGTTAAGCGCGCACAGGAAATAAGTCTGGTCCTTGACCGGGTCCGGTGAACGTTTGAGCAGGCGAAGGTCGCCGTGGTCCTCGACCTGCGCGTAATGGCCGCTCACGATTTTGTCGAAGCCAGGGTCGATCTTCTCGCAGAACAGTCCGAATTTGATCCGCTGGTTGCACCAGATGTCAGGACTTGGAGTGCGTCCGGCGCGAAGCTCCTCCACAGCGGCAGAGACGACGCGTTCCTGGTATTCGGTCTGGAGTGAAATGACGTTGAGCGGGACGCCCGCTGGCTCACAAACAGAGCGGGCGTACTTGAGGTCCTCCTCCCACGGACAATTCCCCAGGTAGGCCAGTTCGTCTTCGAGCCAGATCTTCAGATAAAAAGCGGTGATGTCCCGGTGCCCGGCCTGTTTCACCAGCCGCAGGGCCACGGAACTGTCCACGCCGCCCGATATTAGCACCGCAATCTTCATGTCTGTGCTCGCGCGCTCGCGAGCAATCGAGCGTCCTTGAGGACACGGCGGGTGTCAAGGGGAGTAGCGCAGCCGTCTCGGCTGCGAGTTCTGCGGGCCTCCGCGCCCGCTGCGCATTCGGCGCCTGCGCTGCTTTTTGCGAGTTTGTCCGAATCCCTCAGTTCCGATTGGACAGCTTGAACCCGCTTCGCCATTCTGACGGCCATTCATTCGGCAAAAATTTTATGCGCACACTTTTGATCGGCATCGACAGCGGCACGCAATCCACGAAGGTGCTCGTTGTGGACGCGAAGAACGGCAAGGTCATCGCCGCGGCTTCGCAGACTTACGATTTGATTCCCAACCTTCCGCCCGGCGCGAAGGAGCAGCATCCGCACACCTGGCGTGACGCCACCGCCAGAGCAATCAGGCGGTCGCTCAAGGCGGCGAAAGCCGGCGCTGCGGAGGTCAAAGCGGTGCGACACTTCGACGGCCGCCGAGTGCGAGGAGATTACCGACAGACTGGGAGGTCTCCAGGGCGCGATTCGCGTGGTGGGCAACGCGATTTTGCCGGGTTATACGGCTCCCAAGATTCTTTGGCTCAAAAAACGCGAGCCGAAGAATTACGCGCGCTTGGCCACCGTGCTTTTACCGCACGATTACCTGAACTTCTGGCTCACGGGCGAGAAGGTGATGGAATATGGCGACGCCAGCGGCACGGTGTTGCTCGAGGTGCGAACAGGCCGGTGGTCGGACGCGGCCATCGGCGCCATCGATCCCGGATTGCGCGAAAAGCTGCCTCCGTTGATTTCCAGCGACCAACCCGCGGGGTCTTTGCAGGCGGCCACCGCCAGGGCGTTGGGTTTGAATTCCGGCACACTCGTGAGCGCGGGCGGTGGCGACAACATGATGGGCGCCATCGGGACAGGCAATACGCGACAAGGTGTCATCACCGCCAGCTTCGGCACCAGTGGCACCATCTACGCCTGCTCGGAAAAACCCGTGATCGATCCGCAGGGCGAAATCGGCGCGTTCTGCGACTCGACCAATCGCTGGCTGCCGCTGCTCTGCACGATGAACGTGACGGTCGCCACCGAGATGGTCCGGCACGACTTCGGCATGGACGTGAAAACTTTCGATGCCACCGTCGCCCGGGCCAAACCGGGCGCAGACGGTGTGCTGCTGCTGCCATATTTGGAAGGCGAACGCACGCCGAACGTGCCGGACGGCACCGGCGTTTACCTGGGCGTGACGCCGAAAACCTTCACCGCGCCGAATTTTGCGCGCGCCGCGATGGAAGGCGTGACGCTTGGCATGAACTACGGTTTGCGCCGGCTGGCCGAACTGGGAGTGAAGCCGAAGCAGATTCGCGCGACGGGTGGCGGCGCGAAATCGAAAGTCTGGCACCAGATCATGGCGGACATTTTCAACGCGGAGGTGGTGACGCTGAAGGTCAGCGAAGGCGCGGCTTACGGCGCCGCGCTGCAGGCCCTCTGGTGCTGGAGACTGCAGCGGGGCGAAAAAGTCCCCATCAATGATATCACGGATGAATTCGTTCAGTTGAACCGCGCCGAGACAACGCAGCCGAACGCGAAGAGCGTCGCCGTTTACCGCGAGCTGCAGGTTTTGCAGGATGAGTTGTCGCGGTCGCTGCGCAAGGTGTTCACGCAGCACCGGCAGTTTGTGTTGCGGTAAGAACCACGAATCACTGAAAATGCTTCCGTAATTGTATTTTGGACGTACAAGCTCGGTGAGCTTCAAATGATGGCCCAATCAGCCCCGGGCGCATCCACCCTATCGAGTTCGGTGTGCAAGAAGACCCCTCACCCTGTCCCTCTCCCCATCCGATGGGGAGAGGGTGGCCTTCAGGCCGGGGATATGTGCGTCACATCGGCTTGGTGGTGGTGTCAAGTTGCGCCCATCAGCCCCTCGTCGAACACGGATTCGTGTCAATCCGTGTCCATTGGTGGTTGAAAGCCTTGTTTCCGCGAAATCTGCGAACTGGGTTTGACTGGATTTTCCGGGTGCGTCGGCGCAACATGCCGCCATGAAATTGATTCTCTCGACGCACAATGTGACGCTCACGAAAGCCATCGAGGATCACATCATGACCCGCATCAACAAGTTTGACCACCTTGACCGTTTCGCCATCGATGCGCGCGTGACGCTGGAGCACGACCACCGAAAGGCCCCCGAAAAACAGTTTTCCTGCTCCATGCGGCTGGCCGTGCCGGGGCCGGACTTGTTCGCTGAAGATTGCGAAAGAGACCTCTACGCAGCGATTGATCTTGTCACCAAAAAGATTGAGCAGCAGATCCGCAAGCGGCACAACAAATACAAAGCCCGCAAACACACCGAGGCCGCCCGTGTCAAGCGCAAGCGCCAGGAATCGGGTATCTAGCGCCGCGGCGAAGGCGTAGTGGAGTGTTGGCGTATCGCCTTTTCTCATCACTCCCTTGCGCCTGAACTCCATTCTGTCCATGTTTCTTCGCGCTCGCGTCGTTTTGCCGGTTGCGCAGCCGCCCATTGACGATGGCGCGGTTTTGGTTTCCGGCCAACGGATCGAGGCCGTCGGACGCTGGAAGGATTTACGGTCGCGCGGCGTTGGGCCGGTGGTCCATCTGGGCGGGACTATCCTCATGCCCGGCCTGGTCAACGCTCATTGTCATCTCGATTACACCGACATGGCCGGTGAAATTGCGACGAAACGCTTCACCGGCTGGATCAAAACCATTACCATGGCCAAAGCCGGCAGGATTTA
>QHOP01000148.1:0-14809 GCA_003219345.1 Verrucomicrobiota bacterium | reverse complement strand
CATCGAAGCCGTTCCCGAATTGCTGCCGGAAGTCTGGCAGGCGACGCCGTTGCGCGTGTTTTCATTTCTCGAGCTGACCGGGGTAAAGAGCCGGCGGGAACCGGAAACGATCCTGCGCGAGGCCATTAAGAAAATTGAATCGCTGCCGGCACGGGGCGCCGCGGGACTTTCACCGCACGCGCCCTATTCAACGGCGCCGGGACTTCTGCGGCTCAGCGCAGCCACCGCGCGGGAAAAAGGCTGGCGGCTGGTGACACACGTGGCGGAGTCCGATTCGGAGTTTGAAATGTTCCTGCACGCCCGAGGTGAGATGTTCGACTGGCTCAAACGCAATGAACGCGACATGGCCGATTGCGGCCTTGGCTCGCCGGTGCAGCACCTCGAACGCAATGGTTGTCTCTCCGACAATCTGCTCGCGGTCCATGCGAATTATCTTGCGCCCGGCGACGCGGCGTTGCTGGGCCGGCGGAGCGTGAGTGTGGTCCATTGTCCGCGCAGTCACTCTTTCTTCCAACACCGCCGCTTCCCGCGAGAAGAGCTCGCCCGCGCCCGCGTGAACATTTGCCTCGGCACCGACAGTCTCGCCAGCGTGACCAAAGTGCGCGGTCAGGCGCTGGAACTGAATCTCTTCAAGGAAATGCAGGCCTTCGCCGGATCGTATCCTGACGTGTCGCCGGAGGTTATTTTGCAAATCGCCACCGTCCACGGCGCGCGCGCGCTTGGCCTGCAAGGGAAAATCGGCGAGCTTTCCGAAAACGCCTGGGCCGACCTGATTGCCGTTCCGTTCACCGGGAAGTTGATGGATGCCTATGACGCCATCGTGCATTGCGAGGGCGATGTGTCCGCCTCGATGATTGACGGGCTGTGGGCGATGCCCCCGAGCGCATGAGAGCCATCCATACGCGGACCACAGGGGCGCGGGGCGGCTCGCCCCCGTGCAGCGAAAAGACGACATGCTTTGCGGGACGTGAGTTCACTATTGATCAAGTTTGGGATTATACTTCCCAGGGTATATTTTGCTTTCTTGAAATTCGTTTTATACGGCTGGCATGACATCGGACCTTAACAACGACTTATGTGATCGGCTCAACTCGCTGCGCGAGCAGGGATTGTATCGCGAACTGCGCCGCATCAATTCGCCCCAGTTGCCGCACACTCAAGTGGACGGCAGAACGCTTCTGAACTTTTCTTCCAACGATTATCTCGGACTCGCCAATGATCCGGTGCTGAAGGAGGCCGCGGTCAAAGGGATCGAGCGCTATGGCGCAGGTTCAGGCGCGTCGCGGCTGGTCTGCGGTTCGCTCGCGCCGCATCACGAGCTGGAGCAAGCCATCGCCGCTTTCAAAGGCGCGGAGGCGGCGCTCGCATTTTCCAGCGGTTACGTTTCTGCGGTAGGGACCATTTGCGCCCTGCTGGACGCCCACGACGTGATTGTCATCGATAAGCGGGTGCACGCCTGCATTGTTGATGGCGCCCGCCTTTGCGGCGCGGAACTGCGCGTCTTTGCTCACAACGATCTCGATCACCTGGCGAAGGCTCTGCGCTGGGCCGACCGGCGCAACTCCGGATTGAGCGGCAAACGCCGTCCGCGCACGCTCATCGTGACGGAATCGGTTTTCTCGATGGATGGCGACTTCGCGTTGCTGCGCGATCTGGTCGACCTCAAAGAAAAACACGGCGCCTGGCTGATGGTGGACGAGGCCCACGCGACGGGACTTTACGGCGAAAAACGCCGCGGCCTGGCTGAAGAGTTTGGCATTGCCGGCCAAATCGAAGTTCAAATGGGCACACTCGGCAAAGCGCTCGGCTCGGCGGGCGGCTACATCTGCGGCTCGCGCACATTAATTGATTACCTGGTTAACCGGGCGCGCAGTTTTATTTTTTCCACAGCGCCGGTTCCTGCCGCCGTCGCCGCGGCCACAGCAGCGGTTCAGCTCATCCAGTCTGATGAAGGCGAACTGCGCCGCAACCAGCTTTGGGCTCGGGTTGACCAGGTCAAGAACGGCCTCATTGCCGCCGGTTTTGTCCTCCCGCCGGTTCGCAGCGCCATCATTCCTCTGGTGGTCGGCGACGAGGCGAAGGCGGTCGAGGCAGCGGCTGTTCTGCGCGAACAAGGTGTTCTCATTCCCGCCATCCGTTACCCGACGGTGGCGCGGGGACAGGCCCGATTGCGGTTGACCGTCAGTGCCGCGCACTCCGCGGCTGATGCAGGCCAGCTCGTGGCCGTTCTCTCCACTCTCAAGTCGAAGATTTGAAGGTTCGCCTCGCCGTGCACAAGCTGGCCCAACTCGACCGTCGATACGTCTGGCACCCGTTCACGCAAATGCGCGACTGGCTCAGACGCGAGCCGATTGTCATTGTTTCAGGCCAAGGCGCGGTGCTGCGTGACACGCATGGCCGCGAATATCTCGATGCCAACGCGTCCGTCTGGACGAACCTCCACGGGCACAATCATCCGAAAATCAACGCGGCGATTCGGCGGCAGCTCAAAAAGATCGCGCATTCGTCCGCGCTTGGTTTGGCGAATGAACCGGCGAGCCTGCTGGCGGAAAAGCTGGTGGAAGCGGCAAACCAACTCAACGCGGAACGCGGAAGGCGGAACGCGGAGTGGCTACCGGCACGGCTGCCGGGAATTCCGCGTTCCGCGTTCCGCGTTCCGCGTTTGAACAAGGTGTTCTTCTCCGACGACGGTTCGACCGCGATGGAAGTCGCGCTCAAGCTCGCTTACGAATTTGCCCGTCGCACCGGTCGCGGCAAAAAACCGAGGTTTCTTTCGCTGGCCGGCGCGTATCACGGCGACACGGTGGGCGCGGTTAGTCTGGGACACATCGATTTATTTCATAAAGCGTACGCCGGATTGCTGTTCAAATCGGACACGGTGATGTCGCCGTATTGCTATCGCTGCCCGTTCAATCGGGCGAAACCAGCGCGCGCGGACGCGCGCGACTATCGCCGCTGCAACTGGGAGTGCGTTGGCAAGGTGGAGACGAAATTTGCGGCGCAAAAAAAGCGCGGTAACCCGTATGCCGCGATGGTCGTGGAACCGCTGATTCAAGGCGCGGCCGGAATGATTCCGCAACCTGCGGGATGGCTGCGCCGAGTGGCCGAAATTGTTCGAGGCAACGACGCGCAGTTGATCGCGGACGAGGTGATGACGGGCTTTGGCAGAGTAGGACAGGCTTCCAGCCTGTCTCCAGTTACTGGAAACGATCGGTCGCGCAAGCATTCCACAGACAGGCTGGAAGCCTGTCCTACTCTGTTCGCCTGCCAGCACGAGGGCGTGCAGCCTGATTTCCTCGCGCTCGCCAAAGGCATGAGCGGTGGCTACCTGCCAATGGCTGCTACTCTCACGACCCAGAAGGTTTTCGATGAGTTCCTCGGCGAACACGAAGAATTCAAAACTTTTTTCCACGGCCACAGCTATACAGCGAACCAACTCGGTGCGGCGGCGGCCCTCGCGAGCCTGGAGATTTTGCAAGGCTCCGCCTCGGTTCGCGCGAGACAGCGGCTCGAACAAACGTTGCGCGAGGAACTGAAGACGCTGTGGTCGTCGCCGAACGTCGGCGATATCCGGCAGGTCGGTTTGATGGTCGGCGTCGAACTCGTGCGCGATTGGCGGACACGCGAGCCGTTTGGTTTGCGGGAGCGCGCCGGCACTCGCGTCTGCGAAGCGATGGCGCGGCGCGGAGTGTTGACCCGCCCCATCGGCGACGTGATTGTGCTCATGCCGCCCTATTGCACGACACCCGTCCAGGTCCGGCGGATCATGGAAGCCCTGCGTGATGCGTTGCGCGAAGTTTTTGGGAAGTTTCCACGGGCTCGCAACCGCGCATCAGGTCCACGAACTCTGGCGTAGCGGCGTCTCGGCAGAGCGCCGCAATTCGTGGGAACGACAGCCGGCGGCGCTCTGCCGAGACGCCGCTACGGAGAACGGTTCATGCCACCTTCGCTGCGTGTATGCGATGGAACATGAATCCACAACGGGCGCAAGTCAGGGCTCGCGGGGACGCTCGCCCCACCGAGTTCACGGAACGGCTGTCCGCGCTCGATCCATACGCCGGAATCGCACAGCGCCGATGGCCAGTTGTTTCTGGCATCGAGCCTGGCGTGTCGATAGACTTCCAACAATCAACGACTCATCATGAAACAAAAAGTCTGGAGAATTGCCGGCATCAACTTCGATGGAGGAAGCCATTCGCAAACTGGGCGTCCCGCGAGAGCGCAGCTTTACCGACTGCCGCGCGTGCCTGGAGAAGACGAAGCCCGACGTCGTCATTCTTTGTCCGGCAGCGTCGAAACATGGCGAATGGGTGAAGAAGGTCGCTCCGTACGGCGCGCACATCATGGTTGAGAAACCGTTCGCGGCGTCGCTCAAGGAAGCCGACGCGATGATCAAAGCGATGCCGAAGGGAAGAACACTCATGGTCAACTGGCCGCTGCAATGGGTGCGGTCTCATCGCAAGGCTTATGAACTCATCGAGGCCGGCGTCATCGGCGACGTGCTCAACGTCTGGCATTTCGGCGGCAATCGCGGCCCGCTCTGGCACGGCGCGGACAAGGACGTGAAAACGGCCGAACAGGTTGCAAAGGAGAAACCGCACTCATGGTTTTACCAGAAGGCGCGTGGCGGCGGTTCGTTGTTGGATTACCTCGGTTACGGCACGACACTTGGCACGTGGTATCAGGGAGGGCGGCGGCCCATTGAAGTGACCGCGACGGTGGACGCCCCAAAGGGCCTCGAGGTGGACGAGCACAGCATCGTCGTTGCGCGTTACGCGCACGGGTTGTCGAAGTTCGAGACCCGCTGGGGCACCTTCACGGACCCGTGGACCACGCAACCTCAGCCCAAGTGCGGCTTTGTCATCACCGGCACCGACGGCACCATCAGCAACTACGATTACGACGATTTTGTCACCGTGCAGACGCGCAGGAAGCCGGCCGCCCATCGGGTTTCCGCGCCTGCGACCCAAGCGCCGCATCAGAACCCGATTCAGTATCTCATTCATTGTCTGGAGAAGGGCAAACCACCCGAAGGCCCGGTCAGCCTCCGCGTCAGCCGCATCGGGCAGGAGATCGTGGATGCCGCGGTGCGCAGCGCGAAGTTGAAGCGGACGGTGAAGCTAACCGGTTGAAACGCTCGATTCGGCCTTGGCCGCCGCGTAGGTTTCCCAGCCCGTTTCGCTCGGAACGACCGGGAACAGATCGAACGTCACCTCGGGCCAGTCGGCCGTGTAACGGAGGATGGCTTTGCCGTCCTCGGTTTCGAAGTGGACGATCGCCCGGCCGCCCTGCACGTCGAGGTAGCTTTGCACGTTGCTGAACGCGGCTGGATAACGATACGACCGGCGTCGCGCCACGATTTCAATGAGGCTCTTCGAGTCTTTCGGGAAATGGGCGATGGCAATGTAATGCATATTAAGGGCTGTTGCCGGGGAGCCTACGCACCTGGAAGGTTTCGACAAGACGGAATTTGTCCTCGATCTCGACTTAAGCGTGGTTGCCAAAATTTAATTTCCGATCATCGTCGTGTGCGGCAACTCCCTCACCCGGCTAAAGCCACCCTCTCCCCTCATCGGATGAGGGGAGAGGGAAGGGTGAGGGGAGGTTGTGCGCCTTCGACCATCGGTTTCATTTCGGAAATTTCTTTGGGATTTGGAATTTCGCCCGTCAGCGCGCCTGGTGTTCCTGAATGTATTCCTGTTTCAAACCGAGTTTCTCCGGCGCGTGGAGCACGAGCATCTTCATCCGGATGTCCGCCGGCACTTCCGCGCGGGTTAACTTCGAAACAACAACCATAAGGATGATTGCGAGCGGCAGCGCCCAGATCGCCGGTTGTTCAGCCAGGATTCGGAGCAGCGGATGACCGGCATAAAAGTCGGCCAGGCCTTTGGCCCACGACGCCTGGTCGGCGAACATGGTGCTCGCGATGGCGACCAGGCTGAACGTGCCGCCGACCAACATGCCGGTAGCCGCGCCCTTCATCGTGATGCCGCGCCACCAGGAGCTCAGGAACAAGAGCGGAAAATAACTCGTCGCCGCGATGGCAAACGCCCAGCCGACCATTTTGTTGATCTCGAATTTCTCGACGAAGAAACCGAGCAGGATCGCGCCGCTGCCACAGAGCACCGCGCAGACTTTGAACATGCGCATCCGCTGGTCCGGCGTTGATTCTGGATTAAGCATTCGGCCATAGACATCGTGCGCCAGCGCGCCGGTCAGGGAGACGAGCAGGCCGGAGAAGGTGCTCATGAACGCGGCGAATGCGCCGGCGCAAGTGATGCCGCTCAGGAGTGAGCCCCAGGGGAATTCCTTCGCACGTCCCGGTGCGTTCATGGTAGCAGGTGAGAAAGTGGGAGAGTGGGCAGGTGATACGTTGGCGGTCTCTCCCACTTTCTCACTTTCCCCCTTTCCCACCCGCTTATTCAGAATCCGCGGCAGCTCCAGCACCACCTTGTCCGTCCCTTTCGCGCCGGTGGCGGCGTAGAGGTCAGGCATCAGGTTGCGGCCGAGCACGCCGAACACGGGCGGGAAGAGATAAAACACGCCGATGAGAATCATCACCCACATGGTGGTGCGCTTGGCGGCGACGCCGTTCGGATTGGTGTAGAACCGCACGAGAATGTGCGGCAACCCCGCCGTGCCGCAGACCAGCGCGATGATGAGCGAGTAGGTGTAGAGCAGCGCGTAGGCTCTCTCGGTTCTTGCCAGCGATTGGATGCGGAAATTCCGCGTCTCCTGGCGCAGTCTTTCCAGCGTTTGGGTCGGAACGGCCTGCAAGTGTCGGTCCCCGATCGCAATTACGGTGATACGGTTGGTGGTGAAGGCGGTTTCCAACACAGACTTGAGTTGGCCGGCCGTAATCGGATTGGTGTTGCGGTAGTTAACTTCACCAGGGAGATAACCCGGTGGTTCAAGCAGGTGTAATCGAGTCAGCAAAAAGTTAAACTTCTTATCGAGCTGGTCGAGCGTCTCAGTTCGGCCTGAAGGAGGAGTTCGGCCGACGAGTCCGCCGTACATATCGAGTGCCTGGCTGATCGGCGCACGCTCGAGCCTCACGAAAAGGTTCGCGTCCGTGGGCGTGCCAGGCTTCAGCGGTATGTCCGTGACGAGTTCCTCGATGTTGGTCCGCGCCGCTGCCGCCGTCTTGGCGGCCTTGGTGGTCAGCGGGCCGAAGGGGTTGAGCCACGTGTCGTCGGGCGGAGCTTTGGCGGGGAGAGGCTTCCGCATTTCAGATGCGTACGCCGTTTTTGCGACTTCGGTCGGAACCGCCCTCAGAACAAATCCTGCGTTGGAAACAAGCGTAATTCCATTGTTAGTGAGTGCCTCCAACACGTCGGCAGCAAACCGAGAACTGGACCTCGATTCACTTGGAAAAGGGATCAATTTGTATTTCGGGAGACTTTTTTGCCTAAGAACTTCGTGCTCCGCCAATGCGCCGAAAGTGGATAGCAATTGATAAAGCGGTATCTCCGAACCCATGTACTGATGACTGCCAAATTTGCCACTGAAAAAGTAAGGTCGCTTTGCCGACAGTTTCAACCACGAACGGATTTTGTATTCATACTTTACCCAGAAACCGGGCGGGCCGGAAAAGTCCACTTCATATTCGAGTTTTTTCAAAGCTTCAGGAAGCGGTTTTGAGTGGTCAGGCAAATTATCCTCCAGTTGCTTCCCGTAATGCCCATACACCGCCATGAGCACGAAGATGGGCACGGAGATGGCGAACATCTTGAGCCAGTATTGAAACGCCTGCACCAGCGTGATGCCTTTCATGCCGCCCATCGCGACGTTGAGCGTGATGACCGCACCCACCAGCACCACGCCCGCCCAATACGGCAGTCCAGGAAAGATGTAGGCCAGTGTCGTCCCCGCGCCCTTCATCTGCGGCATGGTGTAGAAGAACCCGATGAACAGCACGAACACGACGGCAATCTTGCGGAACAACGGCGAGTCGAACCGCCCTTCGGCGAAGTCAGGGATCGTGTAGGCGCCGAACCGCCGCAGCGGCCCGGCGATGAACAGCAGCAGGAACAAATACCCGCAGGCGTAACACACCGGATACCAGAGCGCGTCATAGCCGCTGGACATCACCATGCCCGCCACGCCCATGAACGACGCGGCGCTGAGGTACTCGCCCGAGATCGCGCTGGCGTTCCACCCGACGCTCACGCTGCGCCCGGCCACGAAGAAGTCGCCGGCGGTCCTGGACCGTTTCGCCGACCAGAAGCCCATCCAGACGGTGGCAATGACCGTGAGGGCGCTGAAGGCTAATATCCAGGGATCGATTTGCATTGTTCGTTGAGAAAGTGAGCTGGTGAGCTGGTGTGAAAGTGGGATCAATAGTATCAGACATTTCGGGTCCTCTGCAGGAGCCAAGGCATCGGATTATTCCCCATGGCAACCAGTTTGCCGAGGACACGGTCGTAAAGCCGATGGAGTTCACGGGCATCACGTTTTGAGAGGTAATCGCAGTCCACAGCATGCATGATCCAGACTTGCGTTTCTGCGGCTTCGCCCTCGGCTTCGTTCAGTTTGTTGACGAAGACTGCCTCGTACTTGCGTCGGCGCCACGCTTCGGCGATCTGCGCGCCGACCGACCGCGACGACCTCCGACCTTGATCAGTCAGAGAATATGTCTCCTCCTTTGGAAATCGCTTCGACAGTTCGAAGAAGCGCTTTGCGCCCTCCCGGGACAATTTGAAGACGTCAAGTTGCCAATGATGTTGAATCTTCCGCGATGTTGTCATACGCCTCTCACTTTCTCACCCTCCCACTTTCCCACTTTCTTCGGTCGCTTCGCTCGCCGCAGCCGCCTCCTCCTCTTCCAACGCGATCGACCGCTTGATGAATACCCAGGAGATGATCCACACAAACGGAAAGAACAGCACCCCGAGGATGAACCAGGTGAGCGTGAATCCGAAGACGCGCGTCGCCATCGCCTCAGGGAAAAAGTAATTGGCGAGCGGCAGTCCAAGCAGGGCGATCAGGAACGTGAGGGCGCAGACGATGGACAGCCGAAGTTGGCGGCGCATGAGTTGGCGCAGAAACGCGTCGCTGTGGATGTCCGATTTTGCGTCGTTGGGGAAATCCATGGCGGAAGGTTTAACAAAGCCGGATGCCGGGGGCAACGTGAATTGAAAGGCGCAGGCAGAAATCCGAATGTCGAATGACGAAATCCGAAGGAATCCTGAAGCTCGAAGTCCGAAAACTTCCACCGCGAATGCCATTTTTCGCGATTTCGTGCTTCTTTCGGTATTCGTCATTCGGGTTTCGTCATTGCCAATCTTCAGTCTTTTCAACGGGCGTCGCCTGCCTTACCTTCACCGCGCTTTCATGCCGAGCGTTTATATCAAGACTTACGGTTGCCAGATGAACGAGCGCGACAGCGAAGCCGTCGCCGCCCAACTCGTGGCCAAGGGCTACACCCTGGCGCCATCGGAACACGTCGCGGACGTGATTCTGCTGAACACGTGCAGCGTGCGCGACCTGGCGGAACAAAAAGCGCTCAACAAGATGGAGAATCTGGCTGCGGATATTCGCCGCAGCCGGCCACACGTCGTGCTGGGGTTTATGGGCTGCATGGCGCAAAGCCGCGGACATGAGTTGATTGACAGACTGCCGGATGTGGACCTCGTTGTCGGCACGCAGAAATTTCATCGCACAGCAGATTTTCTCGACGACATCTTGACGGGCCGCCGCGACAAGGTGGTCGAGGTCGAAGAGGAGAAGGGCAGCGAAGCGACGATCAAGGAGCATTTGCTCCACGGCAGGGGTGATGCGAACGGCGGTCATGTACCGCCGCTACAGGTCACTGCTTTTGTCAGCATCATGCAAGGGTGCAACCAGTATTGCACTTTCTGCATCGTGCCCTACACGCGGGGAGCAGAACGAAGCCGGACGATTCCTGATATCGTCGAGGAATGCCGCGCGCTGGTGTCGCGCGGTGTGAAGGAAGTCACCTTGCTCGGCCAGATCGTGACGAGCTACGGACGCCGAATATCCCATCGCCCTTCTCTCTCCCCGTCCGCCGGGGAGGGATTTGCACGAAAAATTTCCCGCATCGAACCCTTGAACAGTAGCAGCCGACGTGAGGAGGCTCCAACTGACTACAACCGAAATGGAATGAGCCTCCTCACGTCGGCTGCTACGAGGTTCATGGGTAGGGAACACCTCCAAAATCCGGACGTGAATCGAAGCCATGAACCCACCCCCAACCCCTCCGGAGGAGGGGAGTCAATGTCGGGCACGCTTGCCGAGTTCCCCTCCTGGGAGGGGTCAGGGGTGGGTCGGTTCATGGAAAGGGTGGCGAAGCCGGACGAAGGGTGCATTCCGGTTAAGAATTACAAATCCGCCTTTGTGCAACTGCTCGAGGCGGTGAACGACATCGAAGGTCTGGAGCGTATTCGCTTCACTTCGCCGCATCCGAGAGGTTACGGCGATGATCTGGTGGAGGCTTACGCGCGACTGCCGAAGCTGTGCGAAAGCGCGCACCTGCCCGTGCAGAGCGGCAGCGATCGGATTCTGAAGCGGATGCACCGCGGTTACACACGCGAGCGTTACCTGGGCATCATCGACAAGCTGCGCCGCGCGAAACCGGAGATGGGCATCACCACCGACATCATCGTCGGCTTTCCCGGCGAGACCGAGGCCGACTTCGCGGAAACGTTGTCGCTGGCGCGGGAAGTCGAGTTTGACAACGCCTTTGTGTTCAAATATTCGCCGCGCAAGGACACGCCGGCGGCCTCAATGCCGGACCCGATTCCACAGGAGGTGATTGAAGAACGTCACGGCCGGTTGCTTGATCTGGTGAACGAAATCGGAAAGAAGAAATTTCAGGACTGCGTCGGCCGGCGCGCGCAGATTCTCGTTGAAGGGCCGAGCCGCAAGAATCCGGAACGATGCGAAGGCCGCACGCGCACGAACAAGATTGTCGTCTTTGAAGGCTCGGAACGTCATCGCGGCCAATTGCTCGACTTGAGAATCACCCGCGCCGGCTCGTTCACACTTTACGGCGACCCGGCCATTTCTGAATGACGAATGACGAATGGCTAAGGAAGCTAAAATAGCAGGCCACGCGCCTTCGAATAAACACCGAATGACGAACGTGAAGAGGAATGTTCGGACTTCGGGCTTCGACATTCTTTTGTCACTCGGATTTCGGGTTTCGTCATTTTCATCTTTTCAGACGCCATGAAGCTTTCCACATTATCGATTCTATTGGGTCTGGGTATGGGACTGCCGCAGATTTATGGTTTGATGAACCCGGCCAGGTTTCGTGAAGGAGTGCGCAAATTCCCGCGCTCCGAAACGTGGGGTTACGCGTTGATGCTGATCGGCACGGCGTGGTTCCTTTGGAACCTCAACGCCGAAAACATCTCGGACTTCGCCGCCTACAAAAGACTGATGCTGATCGGCTTCGCGGCAGTGGGAATCGCCACGTGCATCTACGTGCGCGATTTCTTGGCCGTGCGCGGCCTGGCCATTGTTTTTCTGCTGCTCGCCAAACTGATGGTGGACACGGCGCGCTGGGCCGACACCGAGTGGCGACTCGTGATCGTGACGTGGGCTTATGTGCTGGTCGTCGCGGGGATGTGGTTCACCATTTCGCCGTGGCGACTGCGCGATTTGCTGAACTGGGCAACCGCGACCGACACACGCGTCCGCGTCGGCAGCGGCATCCGGCTCGCGTTCGGCTTGTTTGTCGCTGTTCTCGGTCTGACCGTGTTCCGGCAGGTGGAGGCGCAGGCCGCCTCACAAGGCGCAAACGCCATCGCGCCGTCCGCGATCGAGCGCTCTCCCGGCCCGTGATACCAGGCCACGGCAAAATCCTCGTCGTCCGCGGCGGCGCGATTGGAGACTTTATTGTAACGCTGCCGGTGTTCGCGGCGTTGCGGCGACAGTTTCCCGGAACGCACCTGGAGGTGCTGGGCTATCCGCACATCGCGCCTCTGGCTGCGGCGGGCCGATTGGTGGATACAGTTTGTTCCATCGAAGCGCGAGCGCTCGCTGGTTTCTTCGCGCGCGGCGGCGGGCTCGATGAACGCCTGGCAAATTATTTTGCCGGGTTCGCTTTAATCATTTCCTTTCTCTTCGATCCCGACGGTATCTTTCAGGAAAACGTCACGCGCTGCTCGAAAGCGCAATTCATCGCCGGCCCGCACCGGCCGGATGAAAAATTGAATTTGCACGCGACGGAGGCCCTGCTGAAACCGCTGGAGCGATTGACGATCTTCGATGCCGATCCGGTGCCGCGGCTCAGGCTCGTAGCGCCCGCTTCCAGCGGGCAGGTGGCGCGGCTACCGGCAGCGGCAGTGAAAGGAAAAATTGGCCGGAGGAAAACTGGATATGCCTCCTGCAGCATCTGCACCGAGCGACAAAGTTCAATTTTCTGATGGTGGGTGGCGAAGCGGAAGGCGACCGGTTGCAACGGTTGTCGACTGTCTTGCCGACGACCCGAATTCAACTCGCGCAGAGTTTGCCGCTCGTCGAGTTGGCGTGGCGGTTGCACCAGTGCGCGGGCTTCATCGGGCACGACTCTGGAATCTCGCATCTCGCCGCGGCGCTCGGCTTGCCCGGACTGGTGTTGTGGGGCGAGACGAACCAGGCGATCTGGTGTCCGCGCGGTGACCGGATCACCGTCCTCACCTCAAACGGAGGGATCGCCGGAGTCACTGTCGGCGATGTCGTCGCTGAAGTGCGCAGCCGGCTTTAAAGGAAAGAGTCGGATGCTTACGAGGGGTTCGCCTCTTGGGCTTGCTTCGCTTTTTCCCGCAATTTGTTGATCCGCCTGTTCCGTTGGTGCGTCCGCCAGGCGTCAAAACAGAGGTAGCCGATAAACAGCGCAGCGATTATCGCGATTCCCCATAGCCACGCACCGCTGAAATCGAGACGGTTTGGCTTCACACCATCCAGCGGGTTGAGCGGCTCCACGTTAACTGAATGCAGAATCATGTTTTCGAACTAAATGAAATACCTCAAAACTTCAGGTCAGACGGACACTGGCAACCAAAGAATCAAACTTGTCAAGAAAGTTAATGAATTCGCGCGTCGGCTCAAGAAAAAATTTCGCTTGTGCGTTGTGCCTGGAGGTTTAGTGTGCGTTATCCTGACCACCAGGAGCCTAACCAAACCATCAACCACAGGAGCAAACTATGTTCAACAAAAACAATTCCTTGATCGGGCCGGCGGTTGTCGTCGCGTTGGCCTTGAGTTCAGCAACGGCGGGGCGCGCGGAAGACGAACAACAGGAGCGGAATATTTGCAAAGATCTGCCTGGTCACGCTCAGTTGACGGCGGCGCTGAAAGCGGTCGTGGACGTCGGAGGGACGAAAAACGCCGGCTTTGGTTTGAATATGTGGGCTACCGTCGTAAACCGGGATGGAATCGTCTGCGCGGTGACCTTCTCGGGAAATGATCGCGGCGATCAATGGCCGGGCAGCCGTGTCATTTCCGCGCAAAAGGCGAACACTGCAAACGCATTCAGTCTGCCGGGCCTCGCCCTATCGACGGCGAACCTTTACTCCGCCGTTCAGCCGGGCGGCACTCTGTTCGGATTGCAGGAAAGCAACCCGGTTGACACGTCGGTCGCCTACCGAGGGCCTTCGCAGAGTTACGGCCAGGCGAACGATCCCATGGTCGGGCACAAGATCGGCGGCGTCAATGTGTTCGGCGGCGGCCTGGCGCTCTACAACAAGGAAGGCAAACTCGTCGGCGCGATCGGCGTCAGCGGCGACACTTCCTGCACGGATCATATCATCGCCTGGAAGGTTCGCCACAAGCTGAACCTCGACAATGTTCCCGCCGGGGTCAGCCCGACCGGTGACGACAATATCATTCATGATATCGCGCCTGATGCGCATGGTCATCCCGTCAGCGCTGGCGGCTTCGGTCATCCGGACCTCGGGGATTTTGAGAAGGCGGTTGCCGCAGCGCTCCCGACCAATTATCCGGTCGGGCCGAATCCGTAACCGTCGTTTCGCGTCGGGAGGGACGGCGTGTCGCCGTCCCTGATCCTTCCCAATGCGCCGGGAAAGGACGCGCTGTCTTTTCAGAAACGATTTCTGACAACCCTTCTATGTGTTGGAATAGCCGTGGACATAAC
The DNA here is from genome assembly GCA_003219345.1 of Verrucomicrobiota bacterium. GTDB lineage: Bacteria > Verrucomicrobiota > Verrucomicrobiia > Limisphaerales > AV2 > AV2. The sequence continues at coordinate 708 of QHOP01000148.1, read as the reverse complement.
ATTGGGCCGCGGCGAGTTGGTTTTCTGCGATTATGCTCAGCAGGCAAAAATTCGCCGGCTCACCAACCTCCAACCTGGAATTCAGCCCGAACCATTTCGCCGGGCGAACTGAGAATCCATCCCAGACCTCGCGCCAACCGCAACGCAGCATCTGCGCTGCGCGGAACACGCCATCGATAGGTCTGAGCGCCGAGCCGGCGTAGTTGCTCCTGCCCGGCTGGCGCACGATCTGGTCGGCGCCCACCTCGAGTTCCAGCGCGCCAATGGTGTAAGCGCCGGGCGGCGCGCCCGCAGCCGCCATCGCGTCGGTCGTGTAATAAATCGATTCCTTGCCCAGCGCACGGTGTACCAGCCGAAAGAGTTGAGGGGAGACATGAATCTGATCGGGAATCAGACTGACGGTCAAACCGGGCGTGTCGAGGGCGCGCCAGAGGATGTTGTCGTGGCGGTCGAGTTGCTGTGGACAGGCGTTGCCGAGATGCGTGAAACACGTCGCGCCCGCCGCTACTGCTTGATGTAAAACTTCCGTAGATGCGTTTGTGTGGCCCAGGCTGACCTTGATTCCAAGCGAAGTCGCCAGCGCGATTGCTTCCAGCGCGTTTTTGCGTTCGGGCGCGAGAGTCAGCAGCAGCGCGTCGTTTTCTGTGAGCGACCGCAGTTGGTGAATCTTTTCCGGCTCCGGATCGAGCATCAGCGCCGGATCATGCG